>NZ_JBHXQY010000036.1:0-55577 GCF_042716955.1 Nocardiopsis sp. NPDC058631
GCGCCCGCGCCCGCCCCCCCGCCCACGACCGCGGCCTGTCGTCAGCCGTCGAGGACGACGCCGCCGATGTTGCGCTTGCCCTTGCGCAGCACGACGAAGCGCTCCTGGAGCACGTCGGCGGTGCTGAGCCTGGCCTCCACGTCGGTGACCTTCACGTTGTTCACGTAGGCACCGCCCTCCTGGATGGCACGCCGGGCGGCGGACTTGCTGGGCGTCAGACCGCTCTGCGCGAACAGGTCGGCGACGAGCAGTTCGTCGACGGGACCGGTGATCTGGGCCTTGGGCACCTCGGCCAGGGCCGCGTCGAGTGTGCGGCCGTCCAGCTCGGACAGGTCCGCGCGACCGAACAGCGCCAGGCTGGCCTCCATGACCTTGCGGCACTCCTCCTCGCCGTGCACCAGCGTGGTGAGGCCCTCGGCCAGGGTGCGCTGGGCGGCACGGGCCTGGGGGCGCTCTTCGGTCTGGCGCTCCAGCTCGGCGATCGCACTCTCCGAGAGGAAGCTGAAGGTCTTCAGGTAGCGGACCACGTCACGGTCGTCAGCGTTGAACCAGAACTGGTAGAAGGCGTACGGCGAGGTCAAGTCGGGGTCGAGCCAGATCGTGCCCGACTCCGTCTTGCCGAACTTGGTGCCGTCCGCCTTCGTGAGCAGGTTCGTGGTCAGCCCGTGCGCCTGGCCGTGCGGCTCGTTGCCGTCCATCCGGCGGACCAGGTCCAGACCCGCGGTGATGTTGCCCCACTGGTCCGAGCCCCCCGTCTGGAGGGTGCAACCGTAGCGCCGGTAGAGCTGGACGTAGTCGTAGGACTGGAGCAGCACGTAGCTGAACTCGGTGTAGCTCATGCCCTCGCCGTCGAGGCGACTCCTGACCGTCTCCCTGGCCAGCATCTGGTTGACGCTGAAGTGCTTGCCCACGTCGCGCAGCAGTTCGATGGCGTTGATCTCGCCGAGCCAGTCCCCGTTGTCGGCGAGCACCGCGTCGGTGGCACCCGGCTGCCCGCCCTCGGGTGTGAAGCGCAGGAATGCGGAGAGCTGCCCGGCGAGGTTGTCCACCCAGCCCCGAACCGTGTCCACCGAGTTCAGCTGGCGCTCCGCGCTGGGCTTCGGGTCGCCGATGAGTCCGGTGCCTCCGCCGACGAGCGCGATCGGACGGTGTCCGGCCTGCTGGAATCGGGCGAGGGTGAGGATCTGGGTGAGATGGCCGACGTGCAGGCTGCCCGCCGTCGGGTCGAAGCCGCAATACAGGGTGATCGGACCATCGGCGAGTGCCTTGCGGAGTGCGTCAAGGTCGGTCGTCTGCGCGAGCAGTCCGCGCCACTGGAGTTCGTCGATGATGTCGGTCACTGTGTTGCTCTCTGTTGTGTAGGCGGGCCCCAGGGCCCGATCTGCCCTGAAGTCTAGACGCGATGCCACGGAGCATCACCCGGTTTTCCCTCGCCTCCACGCTATCGGCTGTGTCGGCACCGCTGGTCGCGCGGTCCGCGCCCCGTGTGCGCGAACGGGTTCGGCACAGGTTCTCGGAGAGACCCCGCGCGTTCGCGCCCCTCCTGCTGGCACTCCCTGTCGACGCCCTCCGTCGACACCCCCTGTTGACACCCTTGGCTAATGGCATTAGCTTTTTGGCTATGAGCATGAGCCACATGGAAGGGCACAGCATGCACCACCTCCAGCGCCCCCTGGGCCGGATCGCCTACGACCTCTACGGAGCCGGGAACTCCGGACCGCTCGTGGTCTGCGTCCCCGGCATGTTCGACCACCGCGCCTCCTTCCGGTTCGTCGGCACCGCCCTCGCCGAGGCCGGGTACCGGGTCGCCGCCATGGACCTGCGCGGCCACGGGGACAGCGACACCACCTTCGACGACCACACCAACCGCGCCGCGGCCACCGACGCGATCGCCCTCGCCGAGGAGCTCGACGGCCGGGAGGTGATCATGGTCGGCAACTCCGTGGGAGGCGCGGCCGTGGCCATCGCCGCGCAGGAGCGCCCCGACCTGGTGGCGGGGATCGCCCTCCTCGGGCCGTTCCTGCGCCGGCCCGCCCCCGGGGTGTTCGTGCGGATCGCCCAGCGGCTGATGCTGGTCCGGCTCTGGGGGCCCCGGACACTGAGGAGCTACTACGACAGCCTGAACGCCGGACGCACCCCCGAGGGCCATGGGGAGCACCTGGACCGCATCCACGCGATGCTGCTCCCCGCGGACCGTTACCGCGCCGTGTACGCCACCGTCTACGCCCCGAGCGAGGAGGTCCTGGAGGCCGGCGGATCACGGGCCGCGGCCGTGGTGATCGTCGGCGAACAGGACCCCGACTGGAAGGACCCGCGTGCCGAGGCGGTCTGGGCGGCCTCGGTGGTGCGCGGCTCCGTGGTGATGGTCCCCGAGTGCGGCCACTACCCCCAGTCGCAGCGGCCCGACGTGGTCGTACCCGCCCTGCTCGACCTCGCCGAGGAGGTCAGGTCCCATGCCTAGGGCAGGACTCACCCCCGCCTCGGTCGCCGAGGAGGCGGCGGTGCTCAGTGACGAACAGGGGTTCGCGGCCCTGTCCCTCGCCTCGGTCGCCAAACGGCTCGGGGTCGCGACGCCCAGCCTGTACAAGCACGTCGACGGACTGGCGGGGCTCCGCCGGGAGGTCGCGGTGCTGGGGGCGACGGGCCTCGGTGTGTGGGTGCAGCGTGCCGCGGTCGGCCGGTCCGGTCCGGAGGCACTGCGCGCGTCGGCCGACGCCTACCGCGGCTACGCCCACGCCCACCCGGGGCGCTACGCGGCTCTGCAGCAGGCGCCCAAGCTTGTCGGCGCCCACCTGGAGCTCTCCCCTGACCCCGTCGCGGTGCTCGCCGCGGTGCTGCGCGGGTTCGGGATCGCCGAGGGTCAGACGGTGCACGCGATCCGGGCTCTGCGCAGCGCGCTGCACGGGTTCGTGGACCTGGAGACGAACGGCGGGTTCGGGTTGCCCGAGGACGTCGACGAGAGCTTCGCCCTCCTGGTGGAGGGGTTCGTGCGTGCCTTCGAGCGGTGGCCGGGGGGCGCGTCCGCACCGCGGCGGCAGACGCACGGGGACACGGTGGACGGAACGACGAGAGGACGGCACTGATGCTGGCAGGACACTTCGGGGTGGCGGGAATCGTCAAGGCCTGGCGGCCGGCACTGCCCATGGGCGCCCTCCTGGTGGCGACCCAACTGCCCGACCTGCTGTTCGCGCCGCTGGCCGTGGCGGGGATCGAGACCGGGGCTCCCGCCGAGGAAGGCCTGAGCGGGTACGGGTCCCTGCTCATCTCGGCGCCGTACACGCACTCCTTGGTCGGCAACCTGGTGTTCGCGCTCCTGGTGGGGGTGCTGGTGCATGTGTTCCTACGGGAGCGCTGGGGCCGGGACGCCGGCCTCGTCCTGGGAGGGGTGGTGTTCAGCCACTGGGTCCTGGACCTCCTCGTGCACCGGCCGGACATGCCGTTCCTGCCCGGTGGGGCCGGGGACCTGCCCCTGCTCGGTCTGGGCCTGTGGGAATCCCCGGTGGCGGCCGCGGTGGTGGAGGGAGGGCTGGTCGTGGCCGGAACCGCCCTGTACGCGTGGCGCACCCTCCGGGACAGCCCGGACCGCACCCGGGCGTGGCTCTACAGCGTCGGTATCGGCCTCCTCCTGGTGGGGTCGTTCGTGTACGACCTCACCGCCTCCTGATTCTCCCTCCCTCAGGCCCCGGCACCGCCGGGTGAGGGATTCCTGACCCCGGCGGAGTTCCCGCTGGGTGCGGGCATGGGCCAAGCTGGTGGACGAGACCGTTTCGCCCCCTTGTGTGGTGCCCGACCTGTTGTGGAGTCCCCTGATGCCCAAGAAGTCGTCGAAGATCGGCGGCGGTCTGTCCGCCGTGGTCGGTGTGCTCGTCGTCGCCGTGTTCGCCCTGTACCAGCTGGGTGTGATCGACCTGGCGCCCGAGGGCACCACCGAACCTCAGGGTGGCGACGCCCCCGCCTCGGAGCTGTCCGTGGAACAGGCGCGTTCCCAGCTGGAGGAACTCCGAATCGAGGAGGAGGACGATCCCCCCGGGTACGACCGGGCGCTCTTCCCCCACTGGGACAGCAGCGTCCAGGAGAACTGCACGACCCGCCAGGCGGTCCTGGTACGCGACGGTGACGCCGTGGAGACCGACGAGGACTGCAAGCCGGTGTCCGGCTCGTGGTACAGCCCCTACGACGGGGAGACCTTCACCGATGCGCAGGACCTCGACATCGACCACATGGTCGCTCTGAAGGAGGGCTGGCGTTCGGGAGCCCACGCGTGGACGACCGAGGAGCGCGGCCGGTTCGCCAACGACATGGACTCCACTCAACTGTGGGCGGTGAGCGCCTCGACCAACCGGTCCAAGGGCGATGCCGACCCCGCCGAGTGGATGCCGCCGCTGGAGTCCTCGCACTGCGACTACGTGGTGTCCTGGATCGAGGTCAAGCACGTGTGGGACCTGACCGTGGACCCGGACGAGGAGTCCGCCCTGCGCGACATCCTCTCCGCCTGCTGATCCACCGCCCCGGCGGAGGTGCGGGTCCCGCACCCCCGCCGGGGCCCCGGACGGTCAGCCGGAGGCCTCGCTCGGGGCAATACTCCTGGCCGTGGTGAGAAGCTCTTCCTTGCCGACGAGGCCGAAGGCGTCGCGGACCTCCACGGCCACACCCTTGGCCGGGGCCCAGAAGGCCTCGGTCTCGCCGTGCAGGGCCGTGTGGCCGTTGTTGTCGAACTCCTCGAGCGCCCAGTCGGACGACCGCTCGTGGTACTCGGTGAGGAACGCGCGGACGGCGGACAGGTCGGCGAGCGTGGCGCCGCGCATGACCAGGACCTGCAGGACGACCCTGGTCCCTCCCCCCTCCACGGTCTTCTCCCAGACCCGGGTGGAGAAGGACACGTCGCCCCACTCGTAGTCGAAGTCCGAGACCGAGGTGCGGTCGTCGATCTGTGCGGGCAGGTGCCCGATGCTGAAACCGTCCAACTCTCCCCCTCGTGGGCTGGTGGCGGCCGGGGCCGCCGTGAGTGCGAGCGCGAGCGCGGTGGCGAGTGCCACCGCGATCCACCGGACAACGGACATGTTCACCTCCGGCGACGGTCGTGGGACCGTCCCGGACCACCGCTGATTCCCATGGTGGGGCGCCTCGCCGGCCACTTCCAGAGTCTTCTCCGGCCTGTGGACAACCCTGGTCCGGCGCGCCCGGGGGCGGTACCGGACCAGGGTCGGGGTCCTACCCGCGGGGTCGGTCGACGAACGTGTCCGTGAGGAACTCGGCGATCGCCAGTGACGAGGTCGCCGCGGGCGAGGGCGCGTTGCGCACGCACACGACCCTGCCGTGGGTGTCCACCCGGAAGTCGTCGAGGAGGGAGCCGTCCCTTCCCAGTGCCTGTGCGCGCACCCCGGCCGGCGCCGGGCGGAGGTCGGCTGCGACCAGCTCGGGCAGCAGCTTCCTGGCCTGGGAGGCGAAGGCCGCGCGTGAGGCCGACACGAGGGTCTCCCTCGCCCCCACAGCCCAGTGGCGGCGCGCCAGCCGCCAGAACCCCGGCCAGGTCAGGGTGCTCACGAGGTCGCCCGAGTTCAGGTCCCTGGCGCTGTAGCCCTCCAGGGCGGTGGCGAGGATGGCGTTGGGGCCCGCCATGACCTCACCGTGGACATGGCGGGTCAGGTGCACCCCGAGGAAGGGGTACCCGGGGTCGGGGACGGGGTACAGCAGCCCGTTGACCAGGTGGCGGCGTTCGGGGACGAGTTCGTGGTACTGGCCCCGGAAGGGCACGACCCGGGGGTCGTCGGCTGCGCCAGCCATCCTGGCGAGGCGGGCGCTGTGCAGTCCACCGCAGACCACGAGGCGGTCGAACCGGTGGATGGCCCGCTCCCCGCGGGGGTCCCCGGTGAGGGCGCTGACTCCGCCGTGGTCCTGCCGCAGGTCGATGACCGGGGTGTTCAGCAGGATCCGGCCCCCGGACCGGCGGACGTCGTCGGCGAGCTGTTCGGCGACGGCGACGAAGTCGGTGATGGCCGTACCGGGCGAGTGCAGGGCCGCGATCCCCGCGGCGTGGGGTTCGATCTCGCGCAGCCCCTCGGGGCCGAGCCGCCTGACACCGGGGACGCCGTTCTCCTCGGCGCGGCGCTCGATGTCGTCCAGCCGGGCCTCGTCCGCGGCGTCCACGGCCACGAGGACCTTGCCGACCTCCTCGTAGGGCAGCGCGTGCTCGGCGCAGTAGTCCTTGAGCAGTCCCGCCCCGCGGCGGCAGAGCGTGGCCTTGAGGGAACCGGGACGGTAGTAGAGCCCGGCGTGGACGACTCCGCTGTTGTGTCCGCTCTGGTGCGCGGCTACCCGGTTCTCCTTCTCCAGGACGGTGATCCGGGTGCCGGGGCGGTGGAGGGCGAGCCGGCGCGCGAGGGCGAGGCCGACGATTCCCGCTCCGATGACGCCGATGTGTTCGCTGCTGCGCATGGCCGCACGCTAGCAACCCCCGCGCGGATCCGCGCGGGCGGGGAGGAGCGGCCCCGAGGACCCCGAGGTCAGAGCGAGCGCAGGCCGACGAGGACGGCGTGCGGGATGTCCCCGCGGCGGAGCGGGCGGGAGGGGCCGCACCGCTGGAGCGCCCCCTCGGCGACCATGTCGCAGACGATGCCCCTGACCTGCCCGACCGGAAGGCCCACCTCCGCAGCCAGCTCGACGACGGTGCGGGCGTGCAGGGCGTGGTCGAGGATGGCCTCGCGTTCGGGCCGCAGCCATTCGCCCCGACCGGGGGTGCGGGCCGACACGACCAGGGTGAGCAGGTCGATCCCGGAGGGCGTCGGGGCACCGGCTGACCCGTCGAGCGCGCGGCCCTCCGGGTCCCCCGCCGCGACCGCGAAGGGGCGCAGGAAGCGCTCCTCCCCGCACCCGGCCGGGCGGTCGTGCGTCGGGCCCGGGACCGTCTCGAAGGCCCCGCCGACGGTCCGGCGCGTGGACGCGCCCTCAGCGCTCACCGTGTCCCCCCGGCGGTGCCGACGCCGGCGGCCGGGGGGACACGGGGCCGGTGGGGCCCTTGCCACGGCGCAGTCCTGACCGTTGGGGCAGCGCGGGATGCCGGGGACCATCGGGGTCGCCCCCCGGCGCGGGCTCCCTGTGCGTGGGCGGGACGACGCTCTGCGGGCCGGTCGGGGCGTCGGGGTCGTGTGGCGCAGGGGCGTCCTGGGGGGCGGTGGACGGTGCCGGTGGCACGGGCTTCTGGGGACCGCTGCGGTCGGCGGCGTACGTGATCCCCCTACCGTCCGTAGGCAGTGCTCCCTGGGGGCCGGTGGCCGGGGCAGGGCCTCCGGGGGCGGGCGCGGGAGTGGCTGTCGAAGGGTCCGCCCTTCCCCCGGACGGGCCGGGTTCGCGCCATCCGTCGGAGCGGAGTGCGGCCGACGCCCCCTGGGGGCCGCGGGGCCCGTAGGAGGGCTCGGCACCCCATGCGCCGTTCCCGAAGGACGGGACCGCGTTCTGGGGGCCGGTGTGCTCGTAGGGCAGAACGACGCCCTGGGTGCCGGTCTGCCCGTCCGTGCGCACGGGACTCTGCGGACCGCTCAGCTGCTCCGGCCCGAACCGGACCGCGGGAGCCCCGTGTGCGGTCTGCGACGGTCCCGCGACCGTCACCGCGTTCTCCACCGGCTCCAGCAGTGACTTGGGGATGAGCGCGGTCGCGCGCGTCCCCCCGTAGGGGGAGGGCCTCAACCACACCCGTACCCCGTGCCGCTCGGCGAGGCGGGCGACGACGAAGAGGCCCAGGCGCGGGTCGTCCGGGAGAGCCATCACGTCGAACTCGGGAGGCTGGTTGAGGGTCCGCTCGGCCGCCGCGTAGCCGTGGTCGGACATCCCCAGGCCCCGGTCCTCGACCTCGACCACCAGACCTTCGGCGGACGGGGTGCAGCTGACGTCCACCGGGGTGCCCGCCGGGGAGAACTGGGTGGCGTTCTCGACCAGCTCGGCGAGGAGGTGGACCACGTCGGCGACCACCTGGCCGTGCATCAGCACGCGGGGAGCGGACGTCAGGCGGACGCGCTCGAAGTCCTCCGTCTCGGCGATGGCTGCGCGGAGCACGTCCACGAGCGGGTGCGGCTGCCGCCACCGCCGCGCCGACTGACCGCCGCCGAGGATGATGAGGTTGTCGGCGTAGCGCCGCGCCTGGGTGGCCATGTGGTCGAGGCGGAACAGCCGGCGCAGGGCGTCGGGGTTCTGCTCGTGGTACTCGATCTCGTCGAGCAGTCGCAGCTGTCGCTGGACGAGGTTCTGGTTGCGAAAGGCGATGCCGAGAAAGGCCCGGTTGGCGCCGCGCCGGATCTCCGCCTGGCGCACCGCCGCCTCCACCGCCGTGAGCTGGGCGCTGTCGAAGGCCTCGGCGACCTGTCCGATCTCGTCGTCGCCGCACTCGTCGAGCGGCGGAAGCTCCTCCTGCACGTCGACCTTCTGGCCGCGCTGGGCCCGGTCGACGATGTCGGGCAGGTCCTCGTCGCGCTCCAGGATCTGCCCCCGCAGGCGGAGGAGGCGCTCGGTGAGGCGGCGTGAGGACCGGCCCACGACGGCGATCGCGGCCACGCCGCCGACGAGGAGCACCACGGCCGCCGCCGCTCCCAGCGACACGCGGAGCAGTGCCGCGCTCCACGCCAGGTCGACGGTGCGCTCCGCCTGGGCGAGAGCCAGTCCGTCCAGGTACGCGACGGCGTCGGGCGAGGCCTCGTCCCACTCCCCCGCGTCGACGTCGACATCGGTGTTCAGCTCGGCGGTCGGGGCGCCCTCCGCCTCCCCGGCGGTGTCCGGCTCGGTCACCGTGATCGGGGGCCGGGTGACCACCTGACGGCTGAGGTCCTCGGTGCGGTCCCACTCCTGCGTGGCGGTCATCTCCTCGTAGCGCTCCCGCACGCTCGGGTGCATGACGGCAGCAGCCGACTCCAGGGTGTCGCGGTAGGAGGCGGTCAGGTACGTGAAGTGTGCCGTCTCCGCGTAGCTCATCTCTCCGCGGGCGATGCTCCCCGCGAGCAGGGCGTCGGCGGTGGCGTTCTCGGCGCCGGCGCCGAGGAGCTCACTGGTGAGGACGGCGTCCGTGAGGTTCTCACCGCCGTCGGTGGTGTGCACCAGGGCGGTGGTCGCGTCGGTGGTGGCGTCGAGCATCTCCCCGTAGCCGAGGAGGCCCTCCTCCCGGTTGGCGGCGTGCTCGTCGACACGCGTGCGGATCCCGGCGAGGACCTCGGGGCCGTTCGTGAGCGCGGCCGCGCTGCGCTGGACCTCGTCGTCGCGGGTCCCGCTCAGGCGTTCGGCGAGTTCGACGGCCGAGCCCAGTGCGGCGTCGGTGGCCACCCGCTGCTCGTCGAGGGCCGCACCCGCCTCCTCGTCGGGTCCGCTGCTTTCGAAGCGTCCCTGGTAGACGAGGGAGAGCCTGCGTTCGACGCGCAGCTCGTCGGCCGCGCGGGAGAAGACCGCGGTCCCCTCACGGGCCTGGGTGACCGCGCCCATGAGCTGGACCGCCTGGACCATGCCCACGGCGGCCACGACGAGCCAGAGCGTCAGGAAGCACAGGCTCGGGATGAGCACGATACGGGTGAGCTGACCTCGAATCGTGGAAGCGTTGTCGCGGATTCTGCGCATGGCCCCCTCCGGCCTGTGCGGATGCCGGGGCCCGGGAGGGCACCTCGGCGGCTTTCGGCCCTGCCGAGGCTATCGAAGAATCGTTGCCTTATGCTGTCAAATGATCACTAGCAGTTGTCTTTTCTCCTGGGTGAAATCGCTTCGGCTGTGCTAGCAGCGGCTCTCAAGCGCGGCGAATCCGCAGGTGGGGACAGCGAAGGGGCCGCCCGTTGCCACGGACGACCCCTTCGCGACGTTCTCCGGCGCCCACCGGAACGCGGCGTGTCGCGCCCCTCAGGGCTCCGGTCGGTGCCGGGACCCCACCGGGGCGGGCAGTTCCTCCGCCGTCGGCGGCTGCTCCACGCCCAGCGAGTTGAGGACCTCGGCGTAGCGCAGGGCGGCGATCTTTCCGAGGAGGCTGTCCGCGCCGAGCGACGCGCCGAGACGGGCACCGAAGCGTGCCGCGATCCCCTCCATCTCCTGCACGGGGATCTCCGGGCCCAGGGCGCTGGGCGCGATCACCGGGCGCCGGCAGCCGCCCTGGCGCAACTGGCCGATGATCTGCTCCACCGAGGCCTCGTTCTCGAGGTCGGCGGGCAGCACCGTCAGTCCCAGGCGTGCGGCGAGCAGCACAGCGGTCACGCCCGCGGCGCCGACGGCTCCTTCGCCGCCGACGGCTCCCACCACGACGCCGTCCGCCATGGTGGTGTTGCGGGCGACCACACTGATCAGCCGCATGCGGTCGGCACGGACGTACCCGCCCTCGGCCAGACGCAGGTGCAGGACCTCGGCGAGCATGGGGTGCGGGCCGAGCCCTTCCGTGACCCGCATGTCGGCTCCGGTTCGGGCGGCCGCGTCCTCGATCGCGGCCGACACCCGCCGGTGCGGGGCGGTCACCAGTGGGACGACGACGCCGCCCAGCGGCCGTTCGTCGGAGGGGCCGAGGTCGGCGAGCGCCTCGGTCAGGGTCTCTTCGTCGCCCTCGGTGTGCCCGTAGCGGATGGTCACCTCAGGGCGGTAGGCCCGCACGAGGTCTGCCATCCGGGCACCGATCGACTCGCCGTCGGCGCCCCTGGCCTGTTCGGCCGTACCCGGGACCGCCATGATCAGCGCGGGAGTGCCGAACCAGTTGTCGAAGGACAGCGGGTTGCGGTGGCGGCCGGAACGCCGCTTGGGCAGTTCGCGTGGAGGAAGTCGGTCAGAGTTTCGCATACCAGGATTCAGATGAGAGGCGGATTGGAGTGCCCAGTCGGAAGGGTGGTCACTGACGCGACATTGTAGCGTTCACCACCATATTGACGGACGTGTCTCCCGAACGTATACCGGGGCCTCCCCGCGTCGGGGGACCGGGGGGGAGGCCTGGTCCGGATCAGCCGCTCATGACGGGGCTGCGGCCCTGGATCACGTGGGTGACCAGCTCCACCAGCACCTCCTTGCAGGAAGCGCGCTCACGGGCGTCGGCCATGACGATCGGCACGTCGTCGGAGATGTCCAGGGCCTCCCGGACCTCCTCGTGACGGTAGTGGGCGGACGCGTCGAAGCGGTTCACCGCGACCACGAACGGCACACCCCTGCGTTCGAAGAAGTCGACCGCGTGGAAGCAGGTGTGCAGGCGGCGGGTGTCGGCCAGCACGACCGCGCCCAGGGCTCCCTCGGCCAGTTCGTCCCACATGAACCAGAACCGGTTCTGGCCGGGGGCGCCGAACAGGTACAGGACGATGTCGGAGTTGATCGTGATCCGGCCGAAGTCCAGGGCGACCGTCGTCGTGGTCTTCTCCTCCACTCCCCCGAGGTCGTCCACCCCGTAGCTGGCCTCGGTCATCACCTCCTCGGTGCTGAGCGGGGTGATCTCGCTGACGGAGGCGACCAGCGTGGTCTTCCCCGCGCCGAACCCCCCGGCGACGATGATCTTGACGGCCTGCGGAATCGCCTCCGGCGGCCGGTTCTCAGAGTCTGCGGATGCCATCGAGTACCGCCTGAAGTACTTTCTTCTCGGGGAGCCGTGTGACGGGCGCGGACGCGCGGGTGCGCACGTCGCCGGCGGCGACGAGGTCGCCCAGGAGCACCCGCACCACGGTCAGGGGGATGTCGAGCCTGGCGGAGATCTCCGCCAGCGATATGGGTCTGCGGCACAGCCGCATGATCGCCTGGTACTCGGGTTCCAGGGCCCGCTCCTCCCGGTCACGGGCGGCCACCACGATGGTGATCATGTCCAGCCTCTGCCCCGTGGGCGGACGGGTGCGGCCCCTGGTCATCGTGTAGGGGCGGACCAGGGATCCGGCCGGGGCGTCTCCGACACCCCCCGAGGGGCCCTCCGAGGACGGGTGTCCCCTCCCCCGGTTCCACGGCGGCGCCGGGCGCCGCGGGAACGGACCGGTTCCCGTCTTGCCGGGCGCGGGACCGGTCCACCCCGTCCCGCGCTGCTCCTCGGAGGTGTTCACGAACCGGCACCCCCCATCGTCGTGAGCTGCCCCGGCCTGCGCGGCGCCGCGGTGAGGAACTGGCCCACCCGTTTGATCCTCAGGTTCATCTCGTACGCGACCAGCCCCACGTCGGCGTCCTCCGTGGCCAGCACCGCGAGGCACGCACCCGCACCCGCGGCCGTGACGAAGAGGTAGGAGTGTTCCATCTCGACCACGGTCTGGCGGACGTCGCCGCCGCCGAAGTGCCGTCCCGTGCCCCGCGCGAGGCTTTGGAACGCGGATGCCAGCGCCGAAAGGTGCTCGGCGTCGTCAGAGGCCAACCTCCGCGAGCGTCCGAGCAGCAGCCCGTCGGCCGACAGCACGATCGCGTGCTCGGCGCCGACGACGCGGACGACCAGGTCGTCCAGGAGCCAGTCCAGGTTGTCCGCGGCGTTGCTCTTGCCCACCATCTCAGTCGCTTTCTCCCGTGTGATCGTCGGCGCTGCCACCGACCTGACCGTCACTGCCGTGTTCGCGCCCGTCGAAATCGACGTCCGCCTCCCGACCTCGCCGTGTCCCGGCGCTGAAGGCGTCCATCATCCGGCGTGCCTGTTCGGGGCTCCTCTGCCTGGAACCTGGGAAGTCCGGGGAGGTCCGCTCTGCTTCGGCCTCCTGTCTGAGCTGGGGTGCGAGGCTGGCCTGGCGCCTGCGCCGGGGAAGCCCCTCCCTGTCGGGTCCGGCGCCGACACGCGTCTCGTGCGCCGCTCCCGTGCCCGGGGCGGTGACGGTTTGCGGGGGCGGGGGGGCGAACGGGTCCTCGCCGACCTCGGGGCCCCGGCCCCGGCGAAGGAGCGTGGAGTCCCAATTCCCGTCCTCGGTGGCGGGGTCGTGGTCGTCCTCCCGGTGCGGGGGCACCGGCCGCAGGACGGGCCTGGCCCGGCGGGGGGCGTGGCCGCCGGCGAGCAGGTCCGGGGAGGCGTCGGCCTCCTCCTGCCTGCGCCGTTCCCGTGCGGCCTGGCGGGCGGCGACCGGGGGCCGTTCCGAAGCCGCGGAGGACGAGGCGACCAGGACACCGGGGATGAGCACCACGGCCCGGGTCCCCCCGTAGGGGGAGGGGCGCAGCTGGGCCTTGATGTCGTGCTTGACGGCAAGGCGTGCGACGACGAACAGGCCCAGGCGCGAGTCGGCGCCCGGCGCCATGACGTCGAACTCGGGCGCCTCGGCGAGAGTCCTGTTGGACCTGTTCAGGACGTCCTCGGGCATACCCAGCCCTCGGTCCTCGATCTCGATGGCCACGCCCTTGGGTACCGACTCGGTGGCGATGGTGACCTCGGTGTGCGGCGGCGAGTAGGCGGTGGCGTTCTCGACCAGCTCGGCGAGCATGTGGATGACGTCGGCGACGGCCGCACCCGCGAGTGCCAGGTCCGGTACGGACGTCAGCCTGACCCTGGCGTACTCGTCGGTCTCGGAGATGGCGCCCCGCAGGATGTCGATGAGCGGAACGGGGTGGCGCCAGCGCCTCCCCGGCTGGGCGCCGCCCAGGATGATGAGGTTCTCGGCGTGGCGGCGGCCCCGGGTGGCCAGATGGTCCAACTGGAAGAGGCTCTCCAGCAGGTCGGGGTCCTCCTCCTCGCGTTCGACACGGTCCAGCAGCTGGATCTGGCGTTGCAGCAGTGACTGGTGGCGGTGGGCGATGCCGAGGAAGACCCGGTTGACCCCCGCGCGGATGTCTGCCTGCTTGACGGCTGCGCCGACGGCGGTGCGCTGCGCGATGTTGAAGGCGTCGGCGACCTGTCCGACCTCGTCGTCCCCGTGGTCCAGCTGCTTCATCTCGGAGTCGAGGTCGACCTGGTCGCCCGCCTCCAGGCGGCGCACGATGCGCGGCAGGTCGCTGCGCGCGGTTCCCAGGGTGTCGGCGCGGAGCTTGGCGAGCCGGTAGGTGAGGCGGCCCGCCGAGCGGGCGGCCACCCCGTAGGCGACGGTGCCCGCGAACAGGGAGGTGATGCCGCCGCCGAGGGCGAGCGTGAGCATCCAGGTGCTGGCCTCCTCGGTGGCCGTGACCACGGACTCGGTCCTGTCGGCGGTGATGACGCCGAGGTCCGCGTTGACCTGGTCCGCGACCTGGCGCCAGCCGCCGAGTCCGGGCGGTGGCGCCGGATCGCGCACCACCTCGGCGGTGAGGGGGTCGACGCTGACGGGAGCCTCGTGGCTGGCGATCGTGTCGGCGATGGCGAGGGCGTCCTGCCACGCCCCGCTCCCGGCCAGGGCGGCCAGGGAGGGCGGCTCGCGGTCGTCGGGCGCGGTTCCCGGGTGGACGGTGTCGACGCGGTGGCGGGCGTCGGCGGTGAGCTCGGCGACCCTGGTCTGCTGGTCGCGGTCGAGGTCCCCGCGGGCGATGACGGCGCTGACGAGGGCGTCGGCGTGGCTGAAACTCTCCTGGGCCCACATCAGGTCGGTGGCGGCGGAGGCCTCGGAGGAGGCGGGACCGTTGTCGAGGGCGCGCGCGGTGCCGGCGTAGAGGCGGATGCCCTGACCGATGGCCTCGGTGTAGGCCGCGACGGTGCCGTCGGCCGGCCCCGGGTCGACGAGGTTGTTCGCACGCAGCTCCTGGACGCTCGTCAGGGAGTCGAAGAACTCCGTGGTGAGGGAACCGGTCGCCGGATCCTCCCGGTCGCCGAGGGTCTCGCGCAGGTCCCGGACCCCGTCGAGTACCTCGTCGGTCCGTTCGGCCTCCTCGACGAGGGCCGCCCGGGTACGCGCCCCGGGAGCCGCGATGTACTCCGCGCTCAGACGGCGCTCCTCCTGGAGGAGGCCGAGGGCTTCGGCGAGCTGGATCCCCGCGCGCCCCTCGCCGACGGCGGAGCGCAAAGAGACGGCCTGGGCCAGCGTCGCGGTGCTGAGCACCACGAAGAGCACCAGGAAGGTGATGCTGGGGATGAGCACGATCCTGTTGATCTGCGCCCTGATACCGCGGCCGGCGCCTCCCGACTGCCCCATTGTGTTCCTCCCACGGACTGGTCGCGGGCCCCGATCGGGTGTGGCTGCGCCTTACCCGCTGAGGCGTGCCGAAGGGTCGCTACACCTGGGGTCCGTCACGTTGTGCACAGGAAGGGCCACGCATGGTGCCCGCAGACTCAGGACGCTACAGCACCCGGACGGCGGGTGCGGGAGAAATGACGAAATGGGTTCCGCACGGCAGGAGGGAGCGCGAAGGCGTGCGCGGAACGGGGCCGCGCGAACGACCGCGGGCGCGCACCCGGTGGGGGTGCGCGCCCGCTGCGGGCCCCGGGCGGCTACGCCGGGAAGCCCTTGCGGTGCTCCTCCACGCCGGCGCGCAGCCGCTCCAGCTGCTCGCCGACCCGGACAGGGGCTGTTCCGCCGCGCCCCGAGCGGGAGGCCAGGGATCCGTGGACGGTGAGGACCTCGCGCACGGCCGGGGTCAGGTGCCCGGAGATCGCGGCGAAGTCGTCGTCACCGAGATCGGGCAGGTCGATACCGCGCTCCTCGCACACCCGCACGCAGGTACCCGCGATCTCGTGCGCCTCGCGGAACGGCACCCGCTCGCGCACCAGCCACTCCGCGATGTCGGTGGCCAGGGAGAAGCCCTGTGGCGCCAACTCCGCCATCCGGTCGGTGTGGAAGGTCAGGGTGGCGACCATGCCCGTCATGGCGGGCAGCAGCAGGTGGAGGGTGTCGACCGCGTCGAACACCGGCTCCTTGTCCTCCTGGAGGTCCCGGTTGTAGGCGAGCGGCAGCCCCTTGAGGGTGGTCAGCAGGCCGGTGAGGTCACCGACGAGCCGACCGGCCTTGCCGCGTGCCAGCTCGGCGACGTCGGGGTTCTTCTTCTGCGGCATGATCGACGAGCCCGTGGAGAAGGCGTCGTCGAGCGTGACGAAGGAGAACTCCTTCGTCGCCCACAGGATGACCTCCTCCGAGAGGCGGGACAGGTCGACGCCGATCATCGCGGTGACGAAGGAGAACTCGGCGACGACGTCGCGGGCGGCGGTGCCGTCGATCGAGTTCTCCACCGAGTCGGGGAAGCCCAGCTCCTCGGCGACGGCACGCGGGTCCAGACCCAGCGACGAACCCGCGAGGGCGCCGGAGCCGTAGGGGGAGACCGCTGCGCGGCGGTCCCAGTCGCGCAGGCGCTCGATGTCGCGCAGCAGCGGCCAGGCGTGCGCCATCAGGTGGTGGGCGAGCAGCACCGGCTGGGCGTGCTGGAGGTGGGTGCGGCCGGGCATGGCGGCGCCGGGGTGGGCCCCGGCCTGGTCCGCCAGGGCCTGGACGAGGTCCAGGAGCCGGTCGGCGATCTGCCTGGCCTCCTCGCGCAGGTACATGCGCACGAGGGTGGCGATCTGGTCGTTGCGGGAGCGTCCGGCGCGCAGACGGCCGCCGAGCTCCGGGCCGACCCGCTCGATGAAGCCGCGCTCCAGTGCGGTGTGCACGTCCTCGTCCTCCAGGACGGGGGTGAACTCACCGGACGCCACGTCGGTCTCCAGCCGGTCCAGGCCCTCGATCATGCGGTCCAGCTCGTCCGCGCCGAGCAGGCCCGCACGGTGCAGGGCCCGCGCGTGGGCGCGCGAACCGGCGATGTCGTGGCGGGCGAGGCGCCAGTCGAAGTGGGTGCTCAGCGACAGCCTCGCCAGGGCCTGGTCGGGGCCGCCCTCGAAACGGCCTCCCCACAGGCGCAGCGCCTCGGGTTGGTCGGCCATGGTGGTCTCCTTGACGTGTGTGGGTGGGTGCGGGGCCGCAACGGCTCCGCACCGCCGGGATGTCTCCTGCCGCGGCGCACCCGGCGTCCACGCGGGTGGCCTCGCTCGCGACAGCGCGGTCGGGGCTACGGTCTGCGGTCCGCCAGCCGCAGGAGGGCGGCGGCCAGCTCCTCGCCGCCCTGGGGGTCGCGGGAGATCACCATGATGGTGTCGTCGCCCGCGATGGTGCCCAGGATGGCGTGGAAGTCGGTGTGGTCGATGGCCGACGCCAGGTACTGCGCCGCGCCGGGCGGGGTGCGGACGATGACCATGTTGGCGGAGGCCTCTGCCGAGACCAGCAGGTCCTCGGCCAGCCGGGTGAGGCGGGCACCGGAGACCTGTTCGAGGTCGAGGCCGCCGGGCCGGGTGCGCTGGAGGCGTTCGCCGCCCTCGCCCGGCAGCACGTAGGCCAGGTGTCCGGCGGCGGTGCGGAGCTTGACCGCGCCCAGTTCGTCCAGGTCCCTGGAGAGGGTGGCCTGGGTGACCTGGACGCCCGCCTCGGAGAGGCGGCGGGCCAGTTCGCCCTGGGACCGGACGTCCTCACGGGTGAGGACGTCGGTGATCCGGGCGTGTCTGGCCGCTTTGGTCATCGGCGCGGTGCCGCCGTTCTCCCCGGTCATCACTGGTCGGGACCGGGGGCGTCACTGGTTTCGAGCAGGAAGGTGAGAAGGGCCTTCTGTGCGTGGCGGCGGTTCTCCGCCTCGTCCCACACGACGCTCCGGGGGCCGTCGATGACCTCGGCCGAGATCTCCTTGCCCCGGTAGGCGGGCAGACAGTGCAGGACGATCGCCGCGGGGTCCGCGGCAGAGAGCAGCGCGGCGTCGACGATGTAGGGGCGGAAGGGCGCCTCGCGGTCGCCCGCCTCGTCCTCCTGGCCCATGGAGACCCAGGTGTCGGTGGCCAGGACGTCGGCGCCGTCCGCGGCCTCCCCCGGGTCGGTGGTGACCGACACCGATCCCCCGGTCTGCTCCGCGATCCGCGCCGCGCGGGCGAGCACCTCGGCATCGGGGTGGTAGCCCTCGGGCGCGCCCACGCGGACGTGGAGTCCGGCGGTGGCCCCGCCCAGCAGGTAGGAGTGGGACATGTTGTTGGCGCCGTCGCCGAGGTAGGCGAGGGTGAGCCCCGCCAGGTTCCCCTTGTGCTCGCGGATCGTCTGGAGGTCGGCGAGGATCTGGCAGGGGTGGAACTCGTCGGTGAGCGAGTTGACCACCGGGACGGAGATGTGGGCGGCCAGGGTCTCCAGGTCCTTCTGGGCGAAGGTGCGCCACACGACGGCGGCGACCTGGCGCTCCAGGACCCGTGCGGTGTCCTCCAGTGGTTCGCCGCGGCCCATCTGGGTGCTGCCGGAGTCCAGGACGAGCGGGCTGCCCCCGAGGTCGGTGACGCCGACGCTGAAGGACAGGCGGGTCCGGGTGGACGGTTTGTCGAAGATCAGGGCGACGGTGCGCGGCCCGGCGAGCGGCCGGTGGCCGAAGCGGTCCGCCTTCATGTCGTCGGCGAGGTCGAGGACCCGGGCCTGCTCGTGCGGGCTCAGGTCGTCGTCACGCAGGAAGTGGCGGGTCACGGCTGCGTCTCCTTCGTCGCCGCGGCCTCGGCCGCGTCCAGGATGGTCGGCAGTGCCTCGATGAACACGCCGATCTGTTCGGGGGTGATGACCAGGGGCGGGGCGATCCGCACCGCGTCGGGGGCGACCGCGTTGACGAGGAACCCGCGGACGGCGGCCTGCTCCTGGACGTGGGCGGCGTGCGGGCCGGAGAGTTCCAGCGCCCGCCACAGCCCGGAGCCGCGCTGTCCCGCGAGCAGGGGGTGGTCGATGCCGTCGAGCTGCTCGGCGAGCAGGTCGCCCATGACGGAGGTGTGCGCGAGAAGGCCCTCGTTCTCGATGGTGTCGATGACGGCGAGGGCGGCGGCGCAGGCGACGGGGTTGCCGCCGAAGGTGGAGCCGTGGTCGCCCTTGTGGAAGGCGTCGGCGTACTCGCCGAAGCCGACGCAGGCGCCGATGGGCAGTCCGCCGCCCAGGCCCTTGGCGAGGGTGAGCACGTCGGGGCGCACGTCCTCGGCCTGGTGGGCGAACCACTCGCCGGTGCGGCCGATGCCGCTCTGGATCTCGTCCAGGACGAAGGCGGCGCCGCTCCCGTCACAGATCTCGCGGACCCCGGCGAGGTAGCCCTCGGGCGCGGGGACGACCCCGGCCTCCCCCTGGGTGGGTTCGGTGAACACGGCGACGCAGGACTCGTCGACGGCCTCGCGGAGCGCGTCCAGGTCTCCGTGCGGGACGAAGCGCACGTCCATGCCGAAGGGACCGAAGGGCTCTCGGATGGAGTCCTTGCCGGTGAGGGCGAGGGAACCGGAGGTACGCCCGTGGAAGCCCTTGGACGCGGCGACGAAGTAGTGGCGTCCGGGACCGGCCGCGCGCTTGACGAGCTTGAGGGCGGCCTCGTTGGCCTCGGTGCCGGAGTTGGCGAAGAAGACCTTGGCGTCGCCTCCGAGCAGTCCGACCAGGCGCTCGGCCAGCTCGACCTCGCGTTCGTGGACGAACAGGTTGCTCGTGTGGGCGAGGGTGGCCGCCTGGTGCGCGACCGCCTTGACCATGGCGGGATGGCCGTGCCCGAGGCTGGAGACGGCGATGCCGGCGATGAGGTCGAGGTACTGGCGCCCGTCCGCGTCGTAGACCTCGCAGCCGCGGCCGAGGGTGAGGACCACGGGCGGAACACCGTAGTTGGGCATGAGCGAGGCGGCGAAGCGCTCGCGCAGGGTGGAACTGCTGGTCACTGTGCGCCTCCTGCGTTCGTGACGGCGATGGTGTCGGTGGTGCGCCCGGGGCGCGGGGTGTGTCCGTTTCCGGCGGCCAGTCCGGCCTCCAGCTGCTGGTCGGCGACCATGGTTCCCACACCCTGGTCGGTGAAGACCTCCAGGAGCAGGGAGTGGGGGACGCGGCCGTCGATGATGTGGGCCTGGGGGACGCCGCCCTCGACCGCGCGCAGGCACGCCTCCATCTTGGGGAGCATGCCCGAGGACAGGGAGGGCAGGAGGACCTTGAGTTCCTCGACCGTGAGGCGGCTGATCAGCTCCGTGTTGGCCGGGTAGTCGGCGAACAGGCCCTCGACGTCGGTGAGCATGATGAGCTTGCTGGCACCGAGCGCGACCGCCAGGGCCGACGCCGCGGTGTCCGCGTTGACGTTGTAGACGCCCCCGTCGTCCGCGCGGGCGATGCTGGAGACGACGGGGATGCGTCCGTCGGCGATGAGCGCGGCGACGGCACCGGGGTGGACCCCGGTGATCTCGCCGACGCGGCCGATGTCGACCGTCTCGCCGTCCACCTCGACGCTCTTGCGCTCCGCGACGAAAAGGTTGGCGTCCTCGCCCGACATGCCCACGGCGAAGGGGCCGTGCTGGTTGACGAGCCCCACGATCTCGCGGTTGACCTGTCCGGTGAGGACCATGCGGACGATGTCCATGGCCTCGTCCGTGGTGACGCGCAGTCCGGCGGTGAAGCGGGACTCGACCCCGGCCAGGGCGAGCTGGGCGCTGATCTGGGGGCCGCCGCCGTGGACGACGACGGGGCGCAGGCCCGCGTAGTGGAGGAAGACGATGGACTCGGCGAAGCGGACCCGCAGTTCCTCGCTGATCATGGCGTTGCCGCCGTACTTGACCACGACGGTGCGGCCGTGGAAGCGGGAGAGCCACGGCAGCGCCTCGATGAGGTGGGAGGCCTTGTCGATGGCCTGGGCCTGGTCCGCTGTCGGATGTGCTGAGCGCGCGATCATGTCGGGTTCTCGTCGGTGTCGGGGGTGTCGGCGCCGACCTGGGCGGCCAGCTCTGCGAGCACCTCGGTGAGCAGTGCGGCGAGGGCGTCCTCGTCGGGGATGGTGCCGCTGGCGCCGCTGGCCATGAGCAGCACGGTGTCGTTGGTGGCGGTGAGCGGGCCGAGGGTCTTCCCGACGGCGTCGGCCAGCAGGCGCTGGCACTGGTCCCCGGTGACGTCGGCGTCGGTGGTGAGGACGTACAGCCCGGTGGACAGGGAGGAGTCGGGGCCCTTGGCCATGGCACCGACGGTGTGGCCGTCGGCGCGCCTGAAGGCGATCTTGACGACGGTGTCCGTGGTGCGGACGGCGTCGGCCGCGTGCAGCCCGCCGCTCCGGCCCGCCTCGGCGACGGCCGCGGTGAGGCCCGCGCGGACGGTGTCCATGGGGAGGCGGGGCCCGACGGGGCCGGCGGAGCACAGGACGATCTCGGCGGCGGAGTCGTCCAGCAGTGCGGCGGTGTGCTCGGCCTCGGCGTGTGCGTCCTGGAACCCGAGGGGGCCGGTGCCCGCGTTGGCCCCGCCCGAGTTGAGGGCGGCGGCGCGCACGCGCCCTCCGGAGACGACCTGGCGGGTCCACAGGACCGGGGCCGCGGCGTCCCGGGCGTTGGTGAGGACGGCTCCTGCGGCGCGGGAGGGGCCGTCGTTGATGACGACGGCGACGTCCCGGGCTCCGTCGGCCCTCAGCCCGGAGGCGACTCCGGCGGCGCGGAACCCGAGGGGTGCTGTGACACTCACGGTGGTGTGGTCCTCGTCCTAGGGCGCGACCGCGGCGAGCGGCAGGCCGGCGGTCTCGGGCAGCCCGAGGGCGATGTTGGTGCTCTGCACGGCGCCGCCGGCGGTGCCCTTGGTGAGGTTGTCCAGGGCGGCGACCGCGACCATGCGGCCCGCCTCGGGGTCGACGGTGACCTGGACGAGGGTGGTGTTGGCGGCCAGCGTCATGGCGGTGCTGGGCCAGGTCCCCTCGGGGAGCAGGTGGACGAAGGGCTCGTCCGCGTAGGCGGTCTCGTAGGCGGCGCGGACCTGTTCCGCGGTGACGCCGGGCCGGAGGGGCGCGGTGCAGGTGGCGAGGATGCCGCGGGGCAGCGGTGCGAGCACCGGGGTGAAGGAGAGCCGGACCGGCTCGCCCGTCACGGAGGTGAGGTTCTGGATGATCTCGGGGTTGTGCCGGTGGGTGCCGCCGACCCCGTAGGGGCTGAGGGCGCCCATGATCTCACTGCCGACCAGGTTGGGCTTGGGGGCCTTGCCGGCGCCGGAGGTGCCGGTGACGGCGACGACGGTCAGGTCGGGCTCGACGAGCTGCTCGGCCAGTCCTGGGAACAGGCCGAGGGTGGCGACGGTGACGTGGCAGCCGGGGACGGCGACACGGGTGGCGCCGACGAGCCGTTCGCGCTGTCCTGGGAGCTCCGGGAGGCCGTAGGGCCAGGTGCCGGCGTGCGGGGTCCCGTAGAAGCGTTCCCAGGCGGCGGGGTCGTTGAGCCGGAAGTCGGCTCCGCAGTCGACGACGAGGACACCGTCGCCGAGCTGCTGCGCGAGGTCGGCGGACTGGCCGTGCGGCAGCGCGAGGTACACGATGTCGTGCCCGCGCAGGGCGTCGGCGTCGGTGGGGGCCAGGACTCGGTCGGCCAGGGGCAGCAGGTGCGGCTGGTGCTGGATGAGAGGGGTTCCGGCGTTCTTCGCGGCGGTGACCGCGCCGATCTCGATCTCGGGGTGGCCGAGGAGCAGGCGCAGGAGTTCTCCCCCCGCGTAGCCGCTGGCTCCGGCGATCGCCGCGCTGTATCCCATGCCGCTCCCTCATCTCGTCCGACTGGACTATCATGCATCCCACTGCAAATTTATGCAACCCAGTGCGGAAAGCCCCGCCGTCCCGGCAGGGGGCTCACCGAGCGGCGGGCAGGGCGGCGGCTCGCGGGCGCGGAGCCGCCCAGCGGCCCCGGGCGGTCTCAGCGGCGCGCGATGCGGGTGGCGATCCCCGCGAGGCGGGAGGTGTGACCCTTGTCCTCGGTCTTGGACTCGCGGCGGTCCGCGGTGCGGTACAGGCCGTCGACGACCCGTGTACCGGCCCAGCGCAGGGGCTCGGGGTCCCAGCCCCGGGCCTTGTGTCCGACCCACGGCAGACGGGTCAGGTCCGTCTGCCGGCCCAGGACGAGGTCGCGCAGGGTACGCCCGGCCAGGTTGGCCGCCGCCACCCCGCTGCCCGCGTAGCCGCCGGCCCAGCCCAGCCCGGAGCCGGAGTCCATGTGCACGCTTGGGCACCCGTCGCGCGCCACCCCGAGCAGCCCGGACCAGGCGTGCTCGACCGGTACGTCTGCCACGTCGGGGAACATCCGGGTGAGGGCGCGCCACAGTCCGGCGATCTCCTGCGGCTGCGTGGAACCGTCCTGGTCGGGACCGGAACGGTGCGGCACTCCGCGCCCCCCGATGGCGATGCGGTCGTCCGCCGTGCGCTGGGCGTAGACGTAGGAGTGGGCCGCGTCGCCCAGGACCTCGCGCCCCTCCCAGCCGATCTTCTCCCACAGATCCGCGGGGATCGGCTCCGTGACGATCATCGAGGAGCGCATCGGGATCCGCTCGCGGCGCTGTCCGCGCTGGGGTGAGGCGAAGCCCTCCGTGGCGCGGACGACGTGGTCGGCGGTGACGGTGCCGTGGTCGGTGACGACCGCGGGACGGGCCGCGCCCTGCCTTGGCCGGATCTCCTCGACGGCGGTGCCCTCGAAGAGGTCGACACCGAGGTCCACCACCACGCGGGCCAGCCCGGTGACGAGCTTGGCGGGGTTCACGCGCGCGGCGTGCGGGGAGTAGGCCGAGGCGACCGCCCCGGCCACGACCAGCCGGGGCTCGTGGTCGTGGGCCAGGAGATGGATGTCGTCGGGCCAGTAGCCCCACTCCTGGAGGTACTCGATCTCGGCGGTCAGGCGCTCCTGCTGGGCCGCGTTGGTGGCCACCAGGCGCATGCCGCCCCGGACGACGTCGGCCTCGACGCCCTCCGCCTGCGCGACGGCGACGACCTCGTTGACGGTCTCCATCATGGCCCGCTGGAGAGCGATCATCGAGGACTTGCCGTGTGACTGCGCGTAACGCTCACGAGGACCGGCGAACTCCGCGGAGAGCCACCCTCCGTTACGACCAGAGGCTCCGAACCCTGCGAACTCACGTTCGATGATGGCCACCCGCAGGTCCGGCTGCGCCTTCTTGAGGTAGTAGGCGGTCCACAGGCCGGTGTAACCGGCTCCGACCACGCAGACGTCGTAGTCAGCGGCGCCGGAGAGGGACGGCCTGCGGTCGGGGAGCCCCCCGTCCCGGAACCAGAAGGAAACGCCGCCGTTGGCGAATCGTGAGGACCGGGGAATCGGCCTCATCTGCGCCGCAGTGGTGAACGGTCTCATCATTCCCCCCGGAACCTTGCACGCCCGCGACCCATCCCCGCGCGGAACCCACGAACTCCCGCCAACCTACACGGGAACGTCAACCCATGGGATGTTTTCGGCGCCCACGCGCCGTTCCACCCGCTACAGGAGGGGGTTCGACCACTCACAGTCACGGACCGCAACGCTCATCCGCCACACGAGGTGTCACGGAGAGTGCGTGCGATGGAGGCGAGCTGTCGCACTCCCCCGGCTCCGAGCGGGGCGAGCACGTGTTCACGAAGCCGTTCGACGTGCCTGGTCCGAGTCCTGCCGATGAAGTCCAGGCCCTGCTCGGTGAGGGCGGCGTAGACGACCCGCCGGTCGGAGGCGCAGTTCTCCCTCACGAGGTGGCCCTCGCGCTCCAACCGGTCCGCGAGCTTGGTGAAGCCGCCCGTGCTGAGGCTGACCTCCCTGGCCAGCCGGCTCATCGGCAGGCGGTGCCCGGGGGTGCGCTGAAGCCGGATGAGGACTTCGAACCACGGCCCCGCCATGTCCTTGCCGTCGGGGGTTATGCCGCCCAGGAGCTTGGGCTGGACGGCGTTCATCGCCTCATGGACCAGCCCCCAGGCGGTGATGAGGTCGTCGTCGCTCGGCGCGGCGGCCCCCGTGTCCGTCTCGGCGTCGATCGGCTGCGTCGTCATGGCCCACTCCCTGTCCGTTCCGGGGTGGACGCCGGCTCGCATCTCACCCAAAAGAAATATCTTCCCAGCAAACATTACTCGAATGCTGAGACTTCTCAAGGGATTTCGGCCGGAACGCGTCGCGCCCGGCCCGTCGGCAGGACGGCCAGGCGTGGATGTCGGGGACCGGTTCTCCCGCAGGGGTGCCCCGTCGTTCTCGACCGGGTCCCGCCGCACCCCCCGGAGGCGGCGGGACCCGATCCTCAGTGGCGTGCGGCCACCGCGTCCAGCGCGGCGGAGAGCGTGGACACCATGTGGTCGATCTGCTCCCAGGTGATGACCAGCGGCGGCGAGACCAGGAGCGACGTGGGGATCGGCCGGACGATGACGCCGCGGGCGCGCGCCTCGGCGAACACCTCCGCCGTGGTGATCCCCCGGCCTGTCAGTGCCTCCTCCGTGAGCTCGACCCCGCCCATCACCCCGACCCCGGAACGGACCTCGGCCACCAGCGGGTGGGAGGCCAGTCCCTGGAGTGCGACGTCCAGGTGCCGCTCCACCTCCAGCGAAACGGTGAAGAGGTCCTCGCGCTCCAGGATGTCCAGGTTGGCCATGGCCGCGGCACACGCCGTCGGGTGCCCGGCGTAGGTGGTCCCGTGCAGGAACGCGTTGCCCTCGCCGTTGTAGAACGGGTCGGCCACCCGTCCGCTGACCACGATGCCGCCGAGCGGCAGGTAGCCGCTGGAGACGCCCTTGGCGAACACCACCATGTCCGGGCTCACCCCGAACCGCTCGATCCCGAACCAGTTCCCCATCCGGGCGAACCCGCAGATGACGCTGTCGACGATGAACAGCACACCGTACTTGTGGCAGATCCGGGCGACCTCGGTGAAGTAGCCCTCCCCGGGCGGGTAGACGCCGCCCGCTCCGATCACCGGCTCCGCGAAGTACGCGGCGACCCGCTCCGGGCCGATCCGCAGGATCTCGGCCTCCAGCGCCGCCGCCGAGTCGTGCGGTACCACCGAGGTGTCCTCGACCACCCGGCCGTAGCCGTTGCGGAAGCGGTCCATGCCGGAGATGCTCGTGCCGAAGCCGTGCAACCCGTGGTAGCCGCCGGTCCGGCTGATGAGGTGCGTGCGCTCGGGTTGCCCCATGACCGCCCAGTAGCGCCGGGCGAGCTTGGCGGCGGTCTCGATGGACTCCCCGCCCCCGGAGGTGAGGATCACCCTGGGGTCGGCGACCGGCGCGTGGGCGGCCAGTCGTTCGCTGAGTTCCACGGCGGGACCGTTGGAGAAGTCCCCGTAGACGGTGTAGGCGTCCAGAGTGCTGATCTGGCGGTGGACCGCGTCTGCGATCTCGGTGCGTCCGTGCCCGACGTTGCAGTACCAGAGACTGGCGGTACCGTCGAGGTACCGGTCCCCGGACGCGTCCCACAACCACACGCCGTCGGCGCGGGCCACCATGAACTCGGGCCCTCTGGCCACGGTGTTCATATCGCAGAACGTGTGCCAGAGACGGCTGGGCTCCCTGTACTCCTTGGGAGTGAGCGCGGACGAGACAACCGTTTCGGTCATATGGCGACCTCCGAGCCGTGTCATGCGCAAGCGCGCAGCGGAAAACTCAGGTTGATCCGACCTACACCGGGCGCCCGGATGCGGCAGGTGATTGCAGGCTAAGCTTGCGACCCACCTCACAGCAAGAGCCAAAACGAAGATTCATGCCCCGAAACCCAAACTTCATTCCGGTTACCCTCGGCGGTTCGCACCAAAACCCTTGCTGGGCTGGAAAAACAGGGCTCAAATTAGTCTGGAATCCGGACTCCCCGGCGAGGCGTTTCGCAATATGCAGGCTCTCGGAACCGCGTTCGCAGCACTGTCTTAACACAAAGAGGCGGGGCCGGTCGCTCCCCTCTCGGGAAGGACCGGCCCCGTCGTGCTCGCCCGGGGTCCGGGCGCCGGTCAGCCGCGCAGGACGGCGCCGGTCCGCACGGCGGCCAGGGCGACGGCGGCGTCGCGGGCCGCACCGGCCTCCTCCGCCGTCAGCGTGCGGTCCCCGGCGCGGAACCTCAGGGTGAAGGCGACCGACTTGCGGCCCTCGCCGACCTGCTCGCCGGTGTAGACGTCGAACAGCCTGACACTCTCCAGCAGATCGCCCGCGCCCTCGGCCAGGGCGGCGCTGACGAGCCCGACCGGAACCGACTCGTCCACGGCCAGCGCCACGTCCTGGGTGGCCACCGGGTAGGTGGACACCTCCGGCGCGACCACGGGCGGGCGTGCGCTCTCGATCCGGTCCAGGTCGACCTCGACGGCCGCGGAGCGCTCGGGCAGACCGAACGCCTTCAGCGCGCGCGGGTGGAGCTCACCCGCGTGGCCGACGAGCAGGCGCTCGCCCCCGACCCGCACGTAGAGCGCGGCGCAGCGGCCCGGGTGCCAGGGGGCGTGCTGGTCGGCCTCGACCTCCAGCTCGACCCCGGCGGTCCGTGCGACGTGCCGGGCGGCCTGGACCGCGTCGGCCCACGTGGCCGCGCGGCCGGGACCCCACCAACCGGCGCGCTCGATGTTCCCGGCCAGCACCGCGCCCACACGCCGCGGCTGGTGGGGCACGGCCGCCTCGATCTCGGCGAGCTCCCCTGCTCCGGGGCCTCGGTCGACCGGCAGGAGCGGGGCGCGGGCCGCGTCCGGCTTGGGCCGGTAGACCAGACCGGTCTCGAACAGCGCGACATCGGTGAAGCCGCGCCCCGCGTTGCGGGCCAGGGCCTTGAACAGGCCCGGTAGCAGCGTGGTGCGCAGCAGCGGCTCCTCCTCGTTGAGGGGGTTGGCCAGGCGCAGGCTGACACGGCGGTCGTCGTCGGCGGGGAGCTGGAGGCCGTCGAGGTCGCGCTCGCCCACGAAGGGGTAGTTGAGCACCTCGTGGTACCCGGCGTCTGCGAGGGTACGGCCGACCGCCCTGCGCAGGCGCTGCCCGGCGGTGAGGCCGCGCCCGCTCCTGGCCCGTGGCGGGATCGAGGGGATGTTCTCGTAGCCCTCGAAGCGGATGACCTCCTCGGCGAGGTCGTTGGGGTCGGTGATGTCGGGCCGCCACGTGGGCGGGGTGACCATGAGGACGTCCCCGTCGGACTCGACCCGGCAGCCGATGATGCGCAGCCACGCCTCGGCGGTGCCCTCGGGGTAGTCCACCCCGGCGACGGAACTCGCGTGCGAGGCGCGCAGCACGACGGGCTCGCGCGGGGCGGTCCGGTCGATGTGGGTGTAGGCGGTCTCGACGGTCGCCCCGCCCAGCTCGGCCAGGAGTTCGGCCGCCCGGGTGGCCGCGACCAGTTGCACCGCGGAGTCGACGCCGCGCTCGAAGCGGCGGGAGGACTCCGAGGAGAGCTGGTGGCGCCGCGAGGCGCGGGCGATGTGCATGGCGTCGAAGTGGCCGGCCTCGACCAGGATCTCGGTGCTGGTGAGGGAGATCTCGGTGGTCAGACCGCCCATGACGCCCGCGATGTTGACCGGCCCGCTGTCGTCGGCGATGACGGTGTCGTCGGGGTCCAGGGAGCGCTGGACGTGGTCCAGGGTCTCCAGTTTCTCCCCCGCCTCCGCGGCCCGGACCCGCAGCGGCCCCCGAAGGGCGCTCCGGTCCCAGGCGTGCAGGGGCTGCCCGAGTTCGAGCATCACGTAGTTGGTGACGTCGACGGCCAGGGAGACGGGCCGTACGCCGCTCTGGTGCAGACGGCGCTTCATCCACAGCGGGCTGGGGGCGTCGGGGTCGAACCCCGTGGTGCCGCGCAGGACGTAGCGGTCGCACAGCGCCGGGTCGATCTCCGCGGCCTGCCCCTCGCCGGTGGGCGCGGCGACGGCGACGTCAGCGGGGTCGCGGAAGTCCGCCCCGTACAGGGCGGCGGTGTCGCGGGCCACACCCCGCACCGACAGCGCGTAGCCGCGGTCGGGGGTCACGGCGATGTCGAGGACGTCCTCGCGCAGGCCCAGGGGGCCGATGGCGTCCTCGCCCGGGGCTCCAAAGCCCTCGGGCAGCACGACGATGCCGCTGTGGTCCTCCCACAGGCCCAGCTCGCTCGCCGAGCAGATCATGCCGGCCGACATCTTGCCGTAGGTCTTGCGGGCGCCGATCCGGAACCCGCCGGGCAGCTCGGCTCCGGGCAGGGAGACGACGACCAGGTCGCCCTGGGCGAAGTTGCGGGCACCGCAGACGATCTCCTGCGGCTCGCCCGTGCCGTTCGCGTCGCCGACGTCGACACGGCAGTGGCGGATGGGCTTCTTGAAACCGGTGAGCTCCTCGATCTCCAGCACGCGGCCGTAGACGATGGGGCCGGTGAGGTCGGAGCCGAGCTCGTCGACGGTCTCGACCTCCAGACCGGCCAGGGTCAGCCGGCCCGCGAGGTCGCGCGCGAGGACGTCCGCCGGAAGGTCGACGTACTCCCGCAGCCAGGAAAGGGGGACGCGCATCAGTTCTCACTCCCGAACGCCGAGGTGAAGCGGATGTCGCCCTCGACCATGTCGTGCATGTCGCGCACGCCGTGCGCGAACATCAGTGTCCGTTCGATTCCCAGGCCGAAGGCCCAACCGCTGTAGACCTCCGGGTCCACTCCGGCCGCGGTGAGCACCCGCGGGTTGACCACGCCGCAGCCGCCGATCTCGATCCAGCCCTCGCTGGAGCAGGTGCGGCACGGCGCGTCCGGGTTGCCCACGGACGTACCGCGGCACACGAAGCACTCCATGTCCACCTCGGCGGACGGCTCGGTGAACGGGAAGTAGGAGGCGCGGAAACGGGTCCGCAGACCCGCTCCGAACATGTTCTCGACGAAGGCGTCGATGGCGCCGCGCAGGTGTGCGAGCGTGATGCCCCGGTCGACGACCAGGCCCTCCAGCTGGTGGAAGACCGGGCTGTGCGTGGCGTCGAGCTCGTCGGTGCGGAAGGTCTTGCCGGGCGCCACCACGTAGACCGGCAGCTCGCGCGACAGGAGTGCGCGGACCTGCACCGGCGAGGTGTGGGTGCGCATGACCAGGCCGGACTCGCCGCCGTCGGGCCCCTCCACGAAGAAGGTGTCCTGCATGGTGCGGGCCGGGTGGTCGGGTTGGAAGTTGAGCGCGTCGAAGTTGAACCACTCGGCCTCGACCTCGGGCCCCTCCGCGACCTCGAAGCCCAGTCCGACGAAGATGTCGGCCATCCGCTCGGCGACGGTGGTCAGCGGGTGGCGGGCGCCGCGCGGGATGCGGTCCCACGGCAGGGTGACGTCGACGCGCTCCTCGATGAGGACCCGCTCGTCCCGCTCGGTCTCCAGGACGGCCTGGCGGGTCTTGAGCGCCTGGCCGACGTCGCGGCGGGCACCGCCCACGCGCTTGCCGGCCTCGGCCTTGGCTGCCGGCGGCAGGGCGCCGATCTCACGGTTGGCCAGGGCCAGCGGGGAGCGGTCCGACCCGTGCGCGAGCCGGACCTCCTTGAGTTCGGCGAGGTCGCCGGCTGCCTCGATGGCGGCCAGCGCCTCCTCGCGCATGCGGGCGACCTCGTCGGGGTGCAGGGGGGTCACCTCGACCGGGTCGAAGGAATTGTTCGGTGCAGACATGGTTGGTTGCCTCGCCGCCGTCCCCCGTGGAGGGGTCGGGCAGCAGTCACGGTCCGCGACGGGGCGGACGAAGCCGACAGGAAGAGCACAGGTGGATGTCGAGCATGCCCGGGGAAGGAACCGTTGCCGGTTCCGGGACACGCCGTAAAGCCCACCGGGGGCGCTGGAGGTCTGAGGGCTCAGACGAACTCGGGCGTCCCGGCGGGCATGGTAAATCGGAACTCGGCGCCGCCGCTGGGGGCGCGTCCGACGGTGATCGTGCCGCCGTGGGCCTCGACGAGGCCCTTGACGATGAACAGCCCGAGGCCGGTCCCGCTCCGGCGCTTGCTGCGCCAGAACTGGCGGAAGACGCGCGGAATGGTCTCGGGTGCTATGCCCTGGCCTTCGTCGCGCACCGACACCGCTGTTCCTCCCTCACACGGCTCGATCACGATACTGACAGTACCAGCGCCGTGCCGCACCCCGTTTTCGACGAGGTTGGACAGGATCTGGTGGAGTTTGTCGGAGTCGATCCACATCTGGGGGAGATCACCGCGGGCTTCGACGCGGAAGCGCTCCTCGGGTTCGCCGGCGGCGACGAACCCGGCGACGACCCGGCGCACGGCACCGGGCAGGTCGACGACCTGGCGGCGGATCTCCAGACGTCCGGACTCGATGCGGGACACGTCGAGCAGGTCGTGGATGAGGCGGGTGACGCGGTCGGCGTCGGCGTTGACCGTCTCCAGCATGAACAGCTTCTGCTTGTCCGTGAGCCTCTCCCACTTGGTGAGCAGGGTGGAGGTGAAGCCCTTGACGCTGGTCAGGGGGGAGCGCAGTTCGTGGGCGACCTCGGAGACCAGGTCGGCACGGCTGCGCTCGGCACGGGTGGAGGCGTCGCGCAGGGTCAGGACCAGGCGGACGAGTTCTCCGCCGGGGCGGGCCCGCACGTAGCGCGCGGCGACGAGTATCTCGCGCTCGTCGGGCAGGAAGAGGGCCCGCTCGGGCTGGCGGACCCGGTCGCGTGCGCCGCCGTAGGGGTCGCTGGCCTCCCACCAGTCGTGGCCGTCGTGGCCGACGAGGGGCAGGACGGAGCGGTAGTCGCGGCCGAGCGCGGACTCGGTGGGGACACCGGTGAGCTGGGCCGCCTGGGCGTTGAAGAGGACCACGCGGCCCGCCGCGTCGGCGACGACGACGCCGTCGGGGAGGTCGTCGGCGTGCAGGGGGGTGCCGGCGAGACCGGCGGAGGCCCCGGCGACGTCCAGGAGCGCGACCGAAGGAGGGTCGTTCCGCAGTGCGGAACGGGCCCGGACGGCGCGCCCGTGCGCCTCGGCGGGGGCGTCGGCCGGGTCGGCTCCCTGCCCCGGGTCGTCCGACGGGTGAGCGGCTCCGCCGCCCGCGTCCTCCGCCGGGTGATCCGCCTTCCGGCCGCTGCCCACGCCTCTCCCCGCTCCCCTTGAAGGTCCACGACCACAGGCTCCTGGGCCGAGGACCGCTGACCGGCCGTGTCCGCGAACGCCCGCGGACACCACCGCAGGTTGTCTACCCTGCACTTCCACCTGGTACGCCTTGCGGCCCGGGACAGGGCGTCCGACGGGAGACGAGCGTACAAGCACCCTCCGCGCGAACCGCCACCCGGGAACAGGGGTCGGCGGCCCTTCCGCGTGAGATCTGCTCACACCGTGTCGTCAAGCCTGCCGGGTGGAGGCGGGCCCGCGCAGTCGCCCACCCGTGACACGGGTAGGGCCGCCGGGGTTCACGCACAACACGCATGAACCTCCGTGATCCTGGTCAGACCCTATCTGCACTCGGGCCCCGTGCACGTGCATTTCGGGTGGATGGGGCAGACCGTCATTGCCTGGTCACCGGGAGCAGAGCGGGCGAGGGGAGGGCCTTCCGTACTCGCGGGCCCAACTACGGGGAGTGATGATCTGGCGCGTGAGCTGGCACGATCGGGTGGCCCGTGAAGCGGGTCAGGAGCGCCGCTGCTGCCGCGCGGTGGTGTAGAGGCACACCGCTGCGGCCGTGGCCAGATTCAGGCTTTCGGCCCCGCCGTAGATCGGGACGCTCACCGCGCCGTCCGTCAGGCCGACGACCTCCTCCGGCAGGCCCCAGGCCTCGTTACCGAACACCCATCCGACCGGACCGTCGAGATCGCCGCCGTCCGCGACACCGTGGAGGTCCGTCGTACCGCCGCCGTCCGCGGCCCACACCTTGGCTCCCCTGTCGTGCAGGAAGTCCACCGCGCGGGACACGGGAACGCCCACGACCACGGGGAGGTGGAACAGGCTTCCGGCGGAGGCCCTCACACACTTGCCGTTGTAGGGGTCGACGGAGGCGTCGGTGAAGATGACGACGTCCGCACCGGCCGCGTCGGCGGTGCGCAGCACCGTGCCCGCGTTGCCGGGGTCCCTGACGTGGGAGAGGACGACCGCGAGACGGACGTCACCGACCTTGTCCAGAGGGACGTCGACGAACTCGCAGACCGCGATGATCCCCTGGGGGGTCACCGTCTGGGCCAGCTCCGACATCACGTCCAGGCTGACCCTGTGGGTGGGTACGCCCGCCTCACGGGCGGCGTCCACCAGGTCGATGTGGCGCTGCATGGCCTCCGCCGTGGCGTAGACCTCCGCAACGCCGGGGGCGGTCCGGAGGGGCCGCCCCTCGCCGCCGCCGGCGGCGGCGAGGGCCTCGCGCACCGCCTGCGGCCCTTCCGCGAGGAAGCGCCGCTCCCGTTGGCGGAAGGTGCGTTTGGCGAGCCGCCGAACCCCCTTGATCCTGGGTGACCGGATACTCGTGAACTCGTGGCTCGCCATCGCTACTCGCTGCTCGATCCGGACCGCTTACGCGGCGGCCTCGGCGGGGAGGGCCTTCTTGGCCGACTCCACCAGGGTCGCGAACGCGGCCTCGTCGTTGACGGCCAGCTCGGCCAGCATGCGACGGTCGACCTCGATGCCGGCCAGCTTCAGGCCCTGCATGAAGCGGTTGTAGGTGAGGCCGTTGGCGCGGGAGGCAGCGTTGATGCGCTGGATCCACAGGCGACGGAACTGCCCCTTCCGGTCCTTGCGGTCCCGGTAGGAGTAGGTCATCGAGTGGAGCATCTGCTCCTTGGCCTTGCGGTACAGGCGCGAACGCTGCCCGCGGTAGCCGCTCGCCCGGTCGAGAACGACCTTGCGCTTCTTCTTGGCGTTGAGAGCCCGCTTCACGCGTGCCACAGTGACTCCCTCGTTGTGTCTTCCGGCGCGCGCGGCGCGCCGACCGGCCCGGCTCCGAGAAGCCCGGCGGCCGTGTTCGCTTCGGGTTGTTCCCTCCCGGGGGCCGTCACCGTGCTGGCTGGAGCCCGCACGTGGGCGCTTCCGGGAGGGAGGGGAAGGTTCTCGCTACTACTTGCCGAGAAGCTTCTTGATGCTCTTGGTGTCCGCGGGAGAAAGCACGGCCTCGTTGCCCAGCTTGCGCTTGCGCTTGGAGGTCTTGTGCTCAAGGATGTGGTTCTTGTTGGCACGGCGGCGCATGATCTTGCCGGAGCCGGTGACCTTGAAGCGGTCCTTGGCCCCACTGTGGGTCTTGTTCTTCGGCATGTTCGCCGTGTCTCCTACTCCGTCGGCGTGACCACCCGCGCGAGGCGGACGGCACGGTTCTTGCGCTGCTACAGCGGGGGCCCCTGCGCGCCGGAACTTCCGACGCATCCTGGCCGTGTGTGCACAGCCCACCCCACCACCCGGTGCCTTCCCGGCGTCCGGGCGGTGGGGGACTACTTCCGCCGTTAGACCGCTTCGTCCTGCTCACGGCGGGTCTTGTCCCCCGCCGCCGCGCGGGCCTCGGCCTTGTGCTCGGACCGCCGCTTGTGCGGGCCGATCACCATGACCATGTTGCGGCCGTCCTGCTTGGGCTGCGACTCCACGGTGCCAAGGTCCTGGACGTCCTCGGCCAGCCGCGCCAGCAGTCGGCGTCCCAGCTCGGGACGGGACTGCTCGCGGCCGCGGAACATGATCGTCACCTTGACCTTGTCCCCGCTCTTGAGGAACCGGACGACGTGACCCTTCTTGGTCTCATAGTCGTGCGGGTCGATCTTCGGGCGGAGCTTGATCTCCTTGATGATCGTGTTCGACTGGTTCTTGCGCGATTCACGGGCCTTGACCGCGGACTCGTACTTGAACTTGCCGTAGTCCATCAGCTTGGCGACCGGCGGGCGCGCGGTCGGCGCGACCTCGACCAGGTCGAGGTCGGACTCCTGGGCCAGACGCAGCGCGTCCTGCACGGAGACGATTCCGACCTGCTCACCGTTGGGTCCGACGAGACGGACCTCGGGCACCCGGATGCGGTCATTGATACGGGGCTCGGCGCTGATGAGACCCCTCCCTAGCTTTCTCGGATTACCTGGGACCGACCGTCCGCCAGGCGGCGGACGATCTGTTCGACCGGGCCGCCCGAGTCCGTCGGGCCACCCGATAGCGTCGGGGTCCCCGTACAGCGAAAACCCCGCCAGCGTGTGCAAGCGGGGTGATCCGATCGGATATTCCTGACGAGGGGCACCGCGCGCACCGGGCACCCCGGACACGGGTGCCCGACGAACAGAGCGCGAGCTCTCCATCGTCAGAACCGGAACCTGCACGGGCCGTACCCGGCAGGTGGGAGGATCATCTCCGCTTGCGGCTCCGGTGTGAGACACACCGGACCAAGTCGATTACGTACCCAATATAGCAGCAGACGGAGGCCGGTCGACCCACACGCCCGTCCTGCCGCTCCTTCGCCGTCAGGACGCCGCCCGGCGGGCCAGTTCGGCCTCGCCCGCGGCGCGCATGGCCTCCACGGGGACGTCGGTGATCCCGGTCATCAGTCTGACCTGCGCGACGGCCTGGTGCAGCAGCATCGGGAACCCGCCCACGGTCCGGCCTCCGCGCCCGGCCACGGCCTCCGCGGCAGGGGTCGGCCAGGGCGCGTACACGACGTCGAACAGGTCGGCCCGCGAGTCGGCGAGCTGTGCGGCGTAGCGGTCCGCGGCCCCGGAGGGCAGGGAGGAGACCACCAGGTCCACGTCCAGGTACTTGTCGACAGCGCACAGGGGGGCGACCTCCACCGGGTGGCCGAGCCGCCCGGCGGCGGCCCTCACCTCCCCCGTTCTGGAGGGGTCGCGGGCCAGGACGGTGACCGTGGAGACCACCCCGAGCAGGCGCAGCGCGGCGAGGGCGGACGCCGCCGTGGCCCCCGCCCCCAGGACGACCGCGTCGCGGGGCGCCTGCGCACCGGCCTCGGTGAGGGCCGCGGCGATCCCCTCGACGTCGGTGTTGTGCGCCTCCCAGCCCGCGCCGCCGCGGACCAGGGTGTTGGCTCCGCCGACCTGGCGGGCCAGATCGGTCACCGTGTCGGCCAGGTCCAGCGCACGGCGCTTGAGGGGCATGGTCAGGGAGAGGCCCGCCCACTCCGCGCCGAGGCCGGCGAGGAGGGAGCCGAGTCCCTCCTCGCCGCACTCACACAGGTCGTAGGACCACTCCTCCAGCCCCATCGCCGTGTAGGCGGCGGTGTGCAGGACCGGCGAGAGGGAGTGGGACACCGGGGAGCCGAGGACTGCGGCGCGCACTACTCCTCCACACCTCCCCAGGTCTCCTCGAACCTCTCCTTGAGCACGAGGAACTCGGCGTAGGTGGTGGCGTACTCGGTGACGCCGTTCTCCGGGTCGGTGGCCACGAAGTAGAGGTAGTCCTCGTCAGCCGGGGCGAGGGCCGCCTCGATGGCGTCCTGCCCCGGGGCCACGAACGGGCCGGGGATCAGGCCTGTCTTGTGGTAGGTGTCGAATCCGCTGTCGTCCTGCTCACATGCCAGGCGCTGCTCGTCGTTGAGCGCGATGCCGTACTCGCCGATGGCGTAGAAACAGGTGCTGTCCATCTGGAGCATCATGTCGTCGTCCAGGCGGTTGTGGACGACCGCGGAGATGAACGGCATGTCCTCGGGCTTGCCGCTCTCCGCCTGGACGATGGACGCGATCGCCATGATCTCGTTGGGGTCGTACCCCAGCGCCGCGGCCCGGTCCTCCAGTTCGGTCTCCTCGGCGACCTCCCGGTACCGGGTGACCATCGTCCTGAGGATGGACATCGCCTCGGTGTCCGGGTCGAACCGGTACGTCTCCGGGAACAGGTAGCCCGCCGGTCCCTCCGACGCGTAGTCGGGGAGGCCGAGTTCTCCGGTCTGGGAGTGGGCCTCCTGGAGTTCCTCCAGCGGGACGCCGACGTTCTCGGACAGGTGCTCCAGGACCTGATCGTTGCGCAGGCCCTCGCGGATGGTGACCTGGCCGCCGAGACGGTTCGCGGGGTCCAGGAGGGCGGCCACGGCGGCCTCTCCGCTCATGCCCTCGGCCAGGCCGTAGGTGCCGGGGACCAGCCCGTCGCCGATCTCGTCCGCGGGGACGGCGTCCAGGGCGTTGACGAACGACCGCGAGCTGGCGACGACCCCCTGGTCGGCGAGGTTGCCGGCGATGGCGGAACCGCTCTCGCCGTCGTTGATCACGAACACGACGTCACCGCTGCCCTCGCCGGTGAAGTCCGGCGGGAAGACGTAGGTGCGCATGACGGCGTAGCCGCCGCCCCCGACCACCAGGATCAGGAGGAGGACCAGGACGATGACCAGGCCCCTGCTCATGCCTGCGCGGCGGCCCTTGCCCCTGCGGTTCGCGTTGGCCCGGGCCCGCTTCAGCTCCTTGGCCTTCTTGCGGCTGCTGCGTCCGCCGCCGTACGCCTCGGCGATGTCGGCGAGTCCGGGCTCCTCGTACTCGTCGACCTCCTCCTCGGGCTCCTCGACCCGGCGGCCTCCGCGCTTGCGGCGGCCACGGCGGCCCGCGGGCTCACCGTCCTCGTTGTCGGCGCCGCGCCTGCGGCGGCTGCGGCGTCCCGTCGGCTCGGGTTCCTCCTCCGGCGCTTCCGCACCGGAGCCGTCGTCCTCGTCCCTGTCGTACGGGGCGTCCGCTTCGAGGGGCGTCTCCTGCACGGGGGCACCGCGCCTGCGGCGGCGCCCGCCGCGACGGCTCCTGGGAGCCTCGTCCAGCTCGTCGAAGGCTCCGGAGGCCGGCTCCTCCTCCGGGGCGCCGCCGCGGGGCTCGTCCTCGGCACGGTCCGCGGGTGCGCGTCCGGCACCGCGGCGGCGTGTCGGCCCGGGTATCGCGGCGAACGCCCCCGTGTCGGCGGACCCGGTCACACCGGGAAAGCTTCCGGAGTCGAAGACCCCGCTGTCCTCGGGCGCGTCGGACAGGAACCCGCCCGTGGGCTCATCGTCACGACGGCCGCGCTTACGGCGGCCCCGACGACCTGTCTGCTCCTCCTCCACCGGCAGCTCACCGGTGTCCGCGGGGCCCTCCTCCACCGGAGCACCACGACGGCGCCGGGGCTCGGGCCCGGCTTCGGCCCGGCGCCCGCGACGGGGCGGGGGCTCGGCGTCGGAACGGTCCTGGGGCGGCGCGGGTTCGGCGGGGCGTGCGGGTGCCGAGGGCGCGCCCAGGTTGGCGAGCGCGGCGAGTGCGTCCTGGGTGGGGTCTGCCGCGGGAGCGCTGCGCGTGCGCGCGGGGTCCTGGGCCTGGGGCCGGTCCCCGGCCCCCGGGGCCTCGGCGTCCCGCGAGCGGTTGGCTCCGGACCGGGCGGCCCGTCCTCCGCGCAGTGCGTCGGCGGCCCCGGTGCGGCGGGGCGGTCCCGGCGGCGGCTCCGTCGGCGGTTCGGCCCTGCGGCGGCGTCCTGGCGGTGCCGCGTCGTTGCCCTGCTGGTCGAACTCCGTGCCGCCCCGAGGGGAGGGCCGGGACGTGCGGGACTCGTCGGCGGAGTACCCGCCCCGGCGGAATTCACCTGTGTCAGCGGGTTCGGGGGCGGCGGGGCGGTCGTTGCGCTCGGGACGCGCCCGGCGGCCGCGCGAGGTCGGCTGCGCGGTCAGCGGATCGCTGAGCGGGTCGTAGTCGTAACCGCGCTCGCGTTCGTTACGTCCACGATAGGGATTATCGGGGTAGTCATCCCTGTCGTTCATCATTCTCCCTGGCTGGAGCGGACGATCTCGCCCGGGGGCTGGCCTGTTGACCGTTCCTGGTCCAAGGCGCTCTGGAGGAGCACGGTGGCCGCGGCCTGGTCGATGACCGACCTGCGGGCCCTGCCGCCCCTGGCGCCCTTCTTGGCGAAGGAGGCGCCGGAGAGCAGTTGGCTCTGGGCGGTCACTGTGGTGAGGCGTTCGTCGACCAGACGGACGGGGACGGGGTGCAGGAGTCCGGCGAGGGAGCCCGCGAACTCCCTGGCGGACCGGGCGGCGGGGCCCTCCTCACCCGACAGTGAGGCAGGGTAGCCCACGACGACCTCCCGCGCCTCGCGTTCGAGGACCAGCAGGGCTATGCGCTGCCGGTCTCCCCTGCCGCGCGGGATGGTCTCCACCGGGCTCGCGAGAGTACCACTGGGGTCACTGGCGGCCACACCGATGCGGGCGTTACCCGGATCGACGGCCAGGCGCACACCGTGTCTCACCAGGACCTCTTCCCCGGCCCGGGGTTGGTCCGCGGGCGAGCCGTGCGATTGGCGGCACGGCACCGCGGTTGGAGAATCCTCAACACGGTGGTCCTGTTCGTCAGCTGGATTGCGGGAAGTTCCGCACAGACAGCCGTGTGATCGGCTGTGACGCGCCACAGTATGCCCGATTCGATGACAGTGCGCAGCCTCGGCAGCCGTCGCCGGCGTCCGGAGCCGCTGCCCGTACCGGCAGCCCGGTGCGAGGGGGTCGCGACGGGGTTCGTATCGGGCGCGTTCGGTTCGAGTGTAAATCACGCTCGTTCCCCCGCGGGGCGGCCGATGGCCCCCGCGCCCGCCCTCCCCCGTGTACTCACCCACGGGCGGTCCTCCTCCTCAGCCCGGGGCCGGTGCGAAGGGCGGACCGGGAGTGCTGTGCCGTGCCCGCCGCGGAGGGGGCCGGGGCGTCGTGCCCCCCGTGGCCGACCAGGCCCCCGTGGCCGACCAGGCCCCCGTGGCCGACCAGGCCCCCGTGGCCGACCAGGCCCCCCGCGGATGTGCCGGGCACGCCCGGTGAGCTGGACCGGGTGCCGGGTCGAGGGGTCGGGTCCGGTTCGGGTTCCGGGACGGGCCCGGGTCCGGACGAGGGCTGGGGCGACGGTCGCGGGTCGCCCCCTGCCCGGTGGGGTGGGACGTCGGAGTCGGATGCGCGGTGGGCCCCGGGTGAGAGGCTCGACACCACCTCGGCCGCAGTCGGTGTCCCGTGCGGGGCCGGGACGCGCGGGACGGGTTTTCCTACAGCCACCCTCATAGTCACACAAAGTTACATTACAGGGCCCTGTGTGACTATGTGTGATTTCGTCGCCGTGTCCCGTCCGGGGTTCCCCCGCCGTGGAACGGGCCGGGTCCGGCGTGGAAACCGCCCTGCCTCCCCGAGGGGAGGCAGGGCGGAGGGACCCTTGCGGGGCCACCCGGTCGCGGCGGGGCGCACCGCGAACGGGGGCCGTCCACAGATAGGACCGGGGGCTTCCCCGGCCGCCCCGCGCGTGGTCCCCTGAAAGCACGGGGAACCTCCGCGCGGGGCGGCACGGTCATGCCCTTCGGTCAACGGTCTAGGCGCCGGCGACGCGCGCCTCCACGGCGCGCAGCGCCTCCTCGACCTTGGCCGGGTCGGTGCCGCCGCCCTGGGCGATGTCCGGCTTGCCGCCGCCGCCGCCGCCGAGCGCGCGGGCCGCGACGCCCACCAGGTCGCCGGCCTTGATCCCCGCCTTCTGCGCGGCCTTGTTGGTCGCGATCACCACGACGGGGCGGTCCTTGGGCACGGCGGTCATCGCCACGACCACCGGCTCCTCCTCCCCCAGGCGTCCGCGCACGTCCAGGACCAGGGTGCGCAGGTCGTCGCCGCTCGCCCCCTCCGGGGCGGAGGCCGCCACGACCAGCGCCGCACCGTGGCGGCGGGCGCCGTCGGCGATCGAACCGGCCGCCTGGAGCACCTGGGAGGCCCGCAGCTTCTCGATCTCCTTCTCCGCGGCGCGCAGCCGGGAGACCATCGAGTCGATCCTCTCGGGCAGCTGCTCACGGGGGGTCTTGAGCTGCTCCGACAACTGGCCGACCAGAGCCGACTCCTTGGACAGCCGCTTGAACGCGTCCACACCCACCGCGGCCTCGACGCGTCGCACGCCCGAGCCGATCGAGGACTCACCGAGGAGCTTCACGATGCCGAGCCTGGCCGTGGAGGGGACGTGGGTGCCGCCGCACAGCTCGACGGAGTAGTCGCTCATCTGCACGACCCTCACCCGGTCGCCGTACTTCTCACCGAACATGGCCAGGGCACCCATCTTCAGTGCCTCGTCCAGGCTCCTCTCCTCGGTCCTCACCGCGATGTCGCCGGCCAGGACCGTGTTGACCTCCTCCTCGACCTCGGCAAGGCGCGCGCCGCCCAGCGCGCTGTCGGAGGTGAAGTCGAACCTCAGCTGGCCGGGGCGGTTCTCGGAACCGGCCTGACCCGCCGACGGGCCGAGCGCGTTGCGCAGCGCCGAGTGGATGAGGTGGGTCGCCGAGTGCGAGCGCTCGATCGCGTGGCGGCGGCCCGTGTCGATGTTCGCGTGAACGACGTCGTCCAGGACGACCTCGCCCGAGCGGACGGTGCCCCGGTGCACGAACAGGCCGGGGATGGGCTTCTGCACGTCCTCGACGTCCACGACGCCGCGGCCGTCCACCGTCAGGGTGCCGGTGTCGGCGAGCTGGCCGCCGCTCTCCGCGTAGAACGGGGTGCGGTCCAGGACGATCTCGACCTTCTCACCCGCGCGGGCCGCGGGAGCCGAGACGCCGCCGACGACGATGCCCTTGACATGGGACTCGCTCTCGGCGTCGGAGTAGCCGAGGAAGTCGGTCGTCCCGGCGCCCTCCAGGAGCTGGGCGTAGAGGGAGATGTCGGCGTTGCCGAGCTTCTTCGCCTTCGCGTCCGCCTTCGCGGTGTCCTTCTGGTTCTGCATCAGCTCCCGGAAGGACGCCTCGTCCACCGTCAGGCCCTGTTCCTCGGCCATCTCCAGCGTGAGGTCGATCGGGAAGCCGTAGGTGTCGTGCAGCTGGAAGGCGTCCGACCCGGAGAAGGTGGTGCCGCCGGCCTGGCGGGTGCGCTCGGCCGCCCGGCCGAACAGCGTGGTGCCCGCGCGCAGGGTGTCGGCGAAGTTCCGCTCCTCGGTGTCGATCACACCGTGGACGACGTCGGCCTTGTCGACCAGGTCGGGGTAGATGTCCTTCATCGCGTCGATGCTGACCTCTGTCAGCTCGTGCAGATGGAAGGTGTCGGTACCCGACAGCAGGCGCAGGTTGCGGATGGAGCGCCGCAGGATGCGGCGCAGGACGTACCCGGCCTTCTCGTTGCCGGGCTTGACGCCGTCCGCGACGAGCATGACCGCGCTGCGCACGTGGTCCGCGACCACGCGGAGCATGACGTCCTGGTCGTGCTTGTCGCCGTAGCGGGTGCCGGTCAGCTCCGCCGCGCGGTGCAGGACGCGGCCGATGATGTCGGTCTCGTAGATGTTGTCGACGCCCTGGAGGACCGCGGCGAGGCGCTCCAGGCCCAGGCCGGTGTCGATGTTCTTCTTGGGCAGCTCGCCGAGGATCGGGAAACCGCCCTTGTCACCGCCCTCTCCCCGCTCGTACTGCATGAAGACGAGGTTCCAGATCTCGATGTAGCGGTTCTCGTCCGCCTCGGGACCGCCCTCGACCCCGAACTCGGGGCCGCGGTCGTAGAAGATCTCGGAGCACGGTCCGCAGGGTCCGGGGACGCCCATCGACCAGTAGTTCTCCTCCATCCCCATGCGCTGGATGCGCTCGGGCCGCACACCGACCTTCTCGCGCCAGATCTGCTCGGCCTCGTCGTCGTCGAGGTAGACGGTCACCCACAACCTGTCCGGGTCGATGCCGAAGCCGCCGTCCTCCACCGGGGTGGTGACGAGCTCCCAGGCCAGCGGGATCGCCTGCTCCTTGAAGTAGGCGCCGAAGGAGAAGTTCCCGAGCATCTGGAAGAAGGTCGCGTGCCGGGAGGTCTTGCCGACCTCCTCGATGTCCTTGGTGCGAATGCACTTCTGGACGCTGGTCGCGGTGGCGTGGGGGGGCGTGCGCTGACCCAGGAAGAAGGGCTTGAACGGGACCATGCCTGCGGGGACCAGCAGCAGCGTGGGGTCTTCGGCGATGAGGCTCGCCGAGGGCACCACGGTGTGTCCGTTCTTCTCGAAGAAACTGAGGAAGCGGCGCGCGATCTCTGCCGTCTCCATTGATGCCCTCCTGTGCTCGGCTCCGCCGCCCTGGGCGGCGGGTTGTCCCTGCTCGGGACCGTCTGACGCGTGGTCGGTGGTGGCCCATGCTAGGGGGAACCGCCTGCCAGCGCGCGTGGTTTACGGGTGGCCGCCGGGGCCCGTCCTGATGACGACAACCGCGGCGGCCTGGTTGTTCCAAGGCTATCGCCGCTGACCACCGCCGGGCCCCGGCCCGGCGGTGGCCCGGGTGCGGAGCCGGGGCCCGGCTGGCCGGGGGGGGCGGCCTCGGAGGTGGCGGCGCCCCGTGGACCCCGAGGGTGGCCGTGCCGACGAGGAGCTCGCCCGGGTCCCCGGGTCCACCGGACTCGCAAGGGACCGGGAAGAGGCCTCCCATGACCGGGGCGGGAGGAGGGCCGCCCCGACGCCGGTGGAGGCCATGGTCCGGACCGCCCCGACGGCGGGCGGTCTCGGCACCGGGGCGGGCGGGCAGCGGTCGCGCGTGTCCTCGGGCCGCAGCGGTCGCGCGTGTCCTCGGGCCGCGCCGGGCCCGCGGGGGGAAGCGGACCGCCCCGGACCTATCCCTCGGGGATCTCCCGCGCCGCGCGTCGGCGGGAGGCGGGCAGGCCCCGCTCTCCGGCGGGGGCGTACCGGCGGAGGAGCTCCTCCTCCTGTTCGCGGACCGCGTCCGCGAGGTCCTCGTTGAGTTCGCGCAGGGCACCCCGGTACTCGGTGACCTGGCCCTCCACCCGTTCGGCGATACCGCCGGGGGTGAGGGCGCGCCTGGCCCGGTTGACCCGGTGGACCGCGTAGCCGCCGATGACGGCTCCCGCTGTGAGGTAGAACAGCCTGCCGATCACCGGTTCGCCTTCCTCTTGCGGCTCCGCACCACGGCCAGGGCCCGGCGCCGGCCGAGCACGCGGCGCACCCCGTAGGAGAGGGAGGCCACCCGTACCAGGGGGCCGGTGACCACCGAGCGGGTCAGCGCGGTCATCGTGGAGACGTCCTCCGAGGACGCCTGCACGTTGGCGGTGATCTCCTCGACCCGTTCGAGCGAGGTGTTGGTGCGCTCCACCGTGGACGCGACGTCGTCCAGGAGCGGCGGGGTGCGGTCACCCAGTTCCGAGACGACCTTGGTCGCCTCGTTGATGAGTTTGATCAGTTTGACGAGCGCCACGCACATGAACGTGGCCAGCACCGCCCAGACCACCGCGGCGACGAGCGCGGCGACCTCTCCTCCGGTAAGCATGCGGGCTCCGTGAGCAGATAGAGGTGTACTTCAAGTGTGTGCGGCGGCCCCCTCGCTCACGCGTCGGGGCTGGGGGCCGGGTGTGCGGGGGAGCCGGTGACTGCGCCGGGTCGGGCCTCCCGGGTGGTGAACCGGGCCTCCGCGGACGGGTCGGGCCGGTTTCGGCTGACCCTATCGCGTCCCGGCGACGGGCGCGCGGCGACGCCACGGTGGCGGGTGGGGTGGCGACGATCACGTACCCTCTGGCCCCCCACGCACGGTGGCCGGTGGAGGACGCGGGGATCGACGCGGGCCCGGCTCTGCTGGAGAATCACTACGGGGCGGGAACTTCACTACGATGGCCGGACACCCAGCCTCCCCTGCCCCAGAAGCGTCGACAGGAAACCCATGAGCCCTCGTTCTCCCCGAGAGATCTCCGTACTGGTACCGCCGGACCTCGCCCCCCTCTATCCGGACGACCCTTCACGGATCGGTCCCTATCTCGTCCTCGGGCGGCTGGGGCAGGGGGCCACCGGTACCGTCTACGCCGCCGTCGACGTGTCGTCGCCCACCTCAAGCGACCGGCTGGTCGCCGTGAAGGTGCTCAGGGCCCCCGAGCTGGAGTCGCCCGACGTCTACCCCGCCCTGGAGAGGCGCCTGCGCGCCCTGGCCAACGTGAACTCCAAGCGCGTCATCGTGCCGCTGGCCTTCGACACCGACGCGAACCCGCCGTGGCTGTCCATGCCCTACCTGGCGGGCGAGCGGCTGTCGCACTACGTGACCAAGCGCGGAGGTCTGGGCACCGGCAAGCTGATCGCCCTGGCCACCGGTCTGGCCGAGGGCCTGTCCGTGCTGCACGCGCGCGGGGTGGCGCACGGGTCGCTGCGCCCCAGCGAGGTGCTGTTGGAGTCGCACGGCCCGCACATCATGGACTGCGCGGTCGCCGCCTCCCCCGACCGGATGCGGGGACTGGGCGCCACCTGGCTCAGCCCCGAGAGGTTCCGGGGCGGGGCGGCCACGCCCGCCTCCGACGTGTTCGCCTGGGGTGCGATCGTGGCGTTCGCCGGGACGGGCCGGCTCCCCTTCGGCCCCGGGGAGCCCGAGGAGATCGCCGAGCGCGCCGCGAACGGGACCTTCGACCTGAACGGGCTCGCCAAGGGCCTCCAGCCGGTGGTGGGCCGGGCGCTGGCCCCGGACGCCGACGGCCGTCCGAGCCTGCGCGAGGTCATCGGGGCGGTCATCGCGGTCTGGCAGTCGGAGCACGACGACGAGGGCGCCGCCTCCGGCGGTGCGCCGACCGGCCGTGACGAGCTGACGCGGATCCTGGAGCGTGAGTGGCACGCCGTGGAGCCTCCCGCGCGGGTGCCCGAGGTGATCCGCCTGGAGGGGCGGATGTCCAACCGGCGTCCCACGAAGGCCGTGCTGGTGGCCGGGAGCGCGGTGATCGCGCTGGCGCTGGTCGGCGCCGGGGTGTGGGGGGTGTCGCAGCTGCTGGGGGCCGCGGAGGAGGAGGCCCTGGTCTCGGACGCCTCGGAGGAGGACACCGCGGCGGAGAGCCCGTCGGCCGACGACGAGCCGCAGACCCTGGTGGTGCGGTTCGACCCGGCCGACCAGGACGACCTGGCGGAGGGGCCGTGGGTCTACACCCCGGTGGACCGCGACGACGAACCGGTGCGCGGCCAGGGCGTGCCCAGCCACTCGGCGTGGGCCGAGCAGTGGGACGAGGCCGGGGAGCCCGCAGAGGCGACGGTCGCGCCCGACGCCGAGGTGTTGTGCGCGAAGTTCTGCGCCGCCCCCGACCACGTGTTCCTCGACGAGGAGGGGCGCGGCACCTGGGAGCTGACCGGGAACGACTTCGTCGACTACCTGTCGTGGGGACCCGTCGTGATCGTGGAGGTCACCTTCGCCGACGGGGAGTCGGGCGAGGGCCCCCGCGAGATCGTGCAGATCACAGAGCTGTACACCGAGTAGTGCGGTGACCGGAGAGGGCCACCGGCCCCTCACGTCGCAGCGGCAACGCTTCGGGACAGAACACGGGCCCCGTCCCCGTGCGCCGCTTCGGCCCGCGCTCCCGGGTTCCCGGGCCCTTGGGCCCCGACCGGACGCCGCGTGCCACAGGTGCGGTGTCCGGGCGGAGGGGCAGGGTTGTCCACAGGAGCGGGCGGGGGCTGTGCCACCCGCCCGTTCGCGTGGAGACTGGACGTAAAAGGGTGGGCGGGGGGACTTGCGTCCCCCTCCTTCGGCGTGCCTACCCTCCGCTCTTGAGCACGCCCTTGATGCGTTGGAGCACCTCGGAGAACCGCCGCTCCGCCCCGTGCTGGGTGGGCTTGTAGTACTCGCGTTCGGTGAGCCCCTCGGGGGCGTGCTCCTGGGGTGCCACCCCGCCGGGGAAGTCGTGGGCGTAGCGGTAGCCCTTGCCGTGGCCGAGTTCGGCAGCGCCCTTGTAGTGGCCGTCGCGCAAGTGCGGGGGCACCGGCCCGGCGTGGCCCGCCCGCACGTCGGCCATGGCGGCGTCGATCGCGGTGATGACGGAGTTGGACTTGGGCGCCAGGCTGATGTGGATGACGGCCTGTGCGAGGTTGATGCGCGCCTCGGGCATGCCGATGAGTTCCACGGCCCGGGCGGCCGCCACGGCCGTCTGGAGGGCGGTGGGGTCGGCCATGCCGACGTCCTCGCTGGCGTGCACGACGATCCTGCGCGCGAGGAAGCGGGGGTCCTCCCCCGCCTCGATCATCCGGGCCAGGTAGTGCAGTGCGGCGTCGGGGTCCGAGCCGCGCATGCTCTTGATGAAGGCGCTGATGACGTCGTAGTGCTGGTCGCCCGAGCGGTCGTAGCGCACGGCGTGCCGGTCGACGGCGCGCTCGACGTTCTCGGCGGTGATGGTCACCGGTCCGGGCCCCGGCCGCGCGCCGTCGGAGGTGTCCTCAGCTGCGGGGGAACCGTCCCCGTTCGGGGCTCCGCCGGGCTGTGGCGGGGTGGGTCCCGCCACCAGGGCGGCGGCCTCCAGGTAGGTCAGGGAGCGGCGCCCGTCGCCCCCGGCCAGGCGGACGAGGTGGTCGGCGGCGTCGTCGGAGAGGGCGTACCGGCCGCCCAGCCCGCGCTCGTCCGTCAGCGCGCGGTGCACCAGCGCGCGGACGTCGTCGTCGTCCAGCGATTCGAGGGAGAGCAGGAGCGAACGGGACAGCAGCGGGCTGACCACGGAGAAGAACGGGTTCTCGGTGGTCGCGCCGATGAAGCTCACCCACCGGTTCTCCACGGCGGGCAGGAGCGCGTCCTGCTGGGTCTTGTTGAACCGGTGGACCTCGTCGACGAACAGGAGGGTGCGTGTGCCGTGCATGCCCATCCGGCGCTTGGCCTCGTCCACCACCGCGCGGACGTCCTTCACCCCGGCGTTGACCGCGGACAGCTCCACGAACCGGCGCTTGGTGACCCTGCTGACGACCGTGGCCAGGGTGGTCTTCCCTGTTCCCGGCGGGCCCCACAGGAACACGGACATGGGCGCGTCGTCCTCGACCAGGCGGCGCAGCGGGCTGCCCTCCCCCAGGAGGTGCCGCTGGCCCACCACCTCGTCGAGGGTGCGGGGGCGCATGCGCACCGCGAGCGGTTCCTGTCCCCTGGCCGCTTCGGCCCCGGCATCGTCGAACAGTGTTTCGGACACCTACCCAGGGTAGGCCGGGCGGGAGACCGTTCGGGCCGGAACGCGGCGGCGCCCCGCGGGGTCAGGGCGCGGGCGTCGCGGTCGTGGTCGACACGGTGGCGGTGTCCGGCGCGGTCTCGGCGGGGACCGGGGTCATCCGGGTGATGAGCAGGGCGATGTCGTCGCCGCGACCGGCGGGAGCCATCTCGGCGAGGACGTGCGCGGCCGCCTCGGGGTTCTCGTAGTGCTCGGCGAGGGCTTCGCCGACCTGGGCGAGTCCCTCTCCCATGGGGAGTTCGGAGCTTTCCACGAGGCCGTCGGAGCAGAGCAGCAGGGTGCTGCCGGGAGGGAGCATGCGGGTGGTGACGGCGTACTCGGAGTCGGCGAGCACGCCCAGGGGCGGACCGGTCTCGGGCTCCCACAGTTCGTAGCCGTGCCCGGAGGCCAGTACGACGGGGGGCTGTCCGGCCCAGGCGGCCTGCATGACGCCGCTCTCGCGGTCGATCACGAGGTAGCCGCAGGTGGCGAAGACGATCTCTCCGGTCTCGGTGAGCAGCCGGTTGGTCTCCCCGAGGACGACACCGGGGTCGGACTGGTTGGTGGCGTAGGCGCGGAAGGCCACACGGATCTGCCCCATGGCCGCGGCGGCCTCGACGCCGTGCCCCTGGACGTCGCCGACGAGCAGCCCGACCTTGTTGTCGGGGAGTTCGATGACGTCGTAGAAGTCGCCGCAGATCCGCCAGTCCGCGCGGGAGGGCAGGTACTTGGTGGCGATGTCCATGTCGGGGAAGCTCGCCACCTGGCGGGGCAGCATGCGGCGCTGTACGGCGTCGGCCAGTTCGAGCTCGGCCTGCTGGGCCTTGATGCGCTGGAGGGCCTGGCCGGCCAGGCCGGCGAAGGTGAGCATGAGCGCGCGTTCGTCGCGGCTGGCGTGGTGGGGGCGGTCCCAGACCATCTGCCAGACGCCGAGGGCGACCTTGCCGTCGCCGAAGATGGGCACGGTCGCCCAGGCCTGGCCGCGCACCTGGCGCATGAGCTCGACGGCGGCGGGGAAGCGGCTGATGATCTCCGCCCGGCTCTCGAAGAAGCGGGGCTGGCGGTCCTGGATGACCGCGCCCATGGGGAAGTCGGTGTCGTCGGCCCGGCGGCCGTCTATGTGGTCGATGTTGCCGCCGCGGGTGCGTGCGCCGGGCGAGCCCCGCAGGAGCCCGTCCTCGACGTACAGGGCGGCGGCCTGGACGCCTCCGAAGATCGGCAGGAACTCCTCGCTGAGAAGGTCCATGACCTTGTCGACCGTGGTGGCCGAGACGAGCTTGGAGGACAGTTCGGTGACCAGGCGGCCGTGCTCGGCCTCGGTGCGGCGGCGGTCGGCGAGGCGGCGGACCAGCTGGACGTGCTCGGTGACGTCGTCGACGATGCCGACGAGCCGGTCGGGGTCTCCGGGGACGAAGCGTGCGCGCACGTGCAGGGAGCGCTCGTCGCCGAGGCGGTCGAAGACGCGGAAGCGCTGTTCGTAGTCCCGTCCGGCGAAGGACGCGGCCATGGCGTCCCGGACGCGGGCGATGTCGTCGGGGTGCACCCGTGCGAGGATGCGTTCGAGTTCGCGGTCGTTCCCGGCCAGGAGGGCGCCGAGCGGGGTCGGGCCGAAGAGCTCGCGCAGTCGGCCGGTGCCCAGGTCCAGGCTCCACAGCACGGAGTCGGAGTTGTCGGTGCGGAGTTCACCGACGACCCGCAGGTCCGCCTCCTCGGTGGAGAGCACGTGCATCAGGACGACGACGCGGCCGTCCCCCGGCCCGTCGCCGCCGTCGGCCGTCCCCGCGTCCTCGCGAGCGGGCAGGGGGCGAAGTTCGACCTCGACCAGGCGGGCGCCCTTGCCCGTGACGCCCAGGTGCAGGCGGTAACGGCGGCCCCGGCTCCCGGCGACGGCCTCCGCGTGGGCGCGTGCCCCGCGCTGGGCGTCGTCGCCGTCGAGGAGGTCGTGCCACACGTGGCCGGCGAGGTCGCTCCCCTCACATCCGAGGAGCTCGGTGAAGGCGTGGTTGGCGTGCACGATCGCGCCGTCGGCCGCAGCCAGCACCATGGGCTCCGGAGCATGGGCGAACGCCCCCGCGAGCGTGCTCTCGGAGCCGTCGCCCGAAGCGCGTTTTCCGTTCACGTATGACTCATCCTCATGTCGTCTCGGACGTCACACCCGCGTTCAGGCGCGGTCACCCTGGAACGTGCCGATCGGCTCATTCTAGTGTCCGGGGCAGGGTCTGTTCCGGTGGTGGGCCGAAGCGGGCGGCACGTCCTGCGCCGTCCGGCACCGACGGGACCCGGTCGGACCCGGACCACCATGGTCCACCAGTGAAGGGGGTGGGCGCCGGGTTCCACGCCCGTGGCCGTATTAGTCCGGACACGGGACATGAATCGTTACGCGCGTGTGACTCAATAGCGCAGACTGCACTCCGCCACCACTCCGCACGCGAAGGGGGACATCCCCACCGGCACATCGTGTTCACTCCAGGACACGTGTGGATCGCGGCGCGGGAAGGGTGATTCGCCTTCAACGGTAGGGGATGGCGGCCCCCGGCGCATCCGCACCGGGACACCGCGGCCGTGTTCGGTCACCTTCACCCCGGGTGCCTACGCCCGATAGTCGACAGACTTCTCCGTGTGACCGTTTAGGAAGGTTCAAAGTAGGCCGAATTCGGGCACCGAACATGCAGTGTGAAATTCTCCGACCCCTTGAGGACACGCCCATGTCACTGGTGCTCAAGCGTGCCGTCATGACGTTCGTCCGCGGCACTGTGCTGGACTGGGACTGCCGTCTGTGCGGCAGCAGCAACACCGAGGACGACCAGTCCTGCTGGAGCTGCGGCGGCAGAAAGCGGTGACCGTCGCGCCCCGGGGTCCGGACACACTCCCGGGAGCACGGCGGGGGCGGCGCGCGTCATCGCGCACCGCCCCCGCGGCAGAGCCCTCGGGACCCTCCCGGCCTACTTCCGGTCCGCCTTGGCCTGCGCCTCGGCCTCCGGGTCCACGTCCACACCGGCCTCGGCCCGCTGGGCCCCGGTGATCGGCGTGGGCGCCCCGGTCAGCGGGTCACCGCCCGAAGCGGTCTTGGGGAACGCGATGACCTCGCGGATGGTCGGCTGGCCGGCCAGCAGCATGATGATCCGGTCCCAGCCCACGGCCAGGCCGCCGTGCGGGGGCGGTCCGAACTTGAACGCCTCCAGCAGGAACCCGAACTTCGACTCCGCCTCGGCCTTGCTGAGGCCGATCGTGTCGAAGACGCGCTGCTGCATCTCGGCGCGGTGGATACGGATGGAGCCCGAGACCAGCTCGTAGCCGTTGAGCACCAGGTCGAAGGCCCGGGAGTTGGTGGTGCCCGGGTGGTCCTGGAAGTCGGCCTCGTCCTCGACCGCCGGAGCCGTGAAGGGGTGGTGCACCGGCTTCCAGGCGCCCTCCTCGTCGGCCTCCTCGAACAGCGGCATGTCGGTGATCCACAGGATCTCCCAGCGGGAGGTGTCGATCAGGTCGCAGCGCTTGCCGATCTCCAGGCGCGCCGCCCCCAGCAGCTCCTGGCTGTCGGAGCGCTTGCCCGCCGCGAAGAAGACGGCGTCGCCGGGCACGGCGCCGACCTTGGCGGCCAGCCCCTCGCGCTCGGTGTCGGACAGGTTCTTGGCGACCGGGCCGCCCAGGCTGCCGTCCTCCTGGACGAGCACGTAGGCCAGGCCCCTGGCACCGCGCGAGCGCGCCCACTCCTGCCAGGCGTCCAGCTCCTTGCGGGTCTGGGACCCGCCGCCCGGCATGACCACGGCGCCCACGTAGGGGGCCTTGAAGACCCGGAACGGGGTGTCCGAGAAGTACTCGGTGACCTCGACCAGCTCCTGGCCGAACCGCAGGTCCGGCTTGTCGGAGCCGAAACGGTCCATGGCCTCGGCGAACCGCATCCGCGGGAACCGCTCGGGCAGGTCGATGCCGCGCACCTCGCGCAGCAGGCGGGTGAACAGCGTCTCGCCGACGGCGAAGATGTCCTCCTCGTCGACGAAGCTCATCTCCAGGTCGATCTGGGTGAACTCCGGCTGCCGGTCGGCGCGCAGGTCCTCGTCGCGGAAGCAGCGGGTGAGCTGGTAGTAGCGCTCCATGCCGCCGACCATGAGCAGCTGCTTGAACAGCTGCGGGGACTGCGGGAGGGCGTACCAGTGGCCCGGCTGGAGGCGGACGGGGACCAGGAAGTCGCGGGCGCCCTCGGGGGTGGAGCGGGTCATGTAGGGCGTCTCGACGTACACGAAGCCGAGGTCGCGCATCACGTCGTGGGCGACGTAGGTGGCCCTGGATCGCAGGCGCAGGTTCTCCGCCATCTCCTGGCGGCGGATGTCCAGGTAGCGGTAGCGCAGCCGGGTCTCCTCGGCGACGTCCGCGGCGCTGTCCAGCTGGAAGGGCAGGGGGGCGGACTCGCTGAGCACCTCGATCTCGTCGGCGGCGACCTCGATCGCGCCGGTGGGGATCTCGGGGTTCTCGTTGCCCTCGGGCCGGACCCGGACCGTGCCGGTGACCTTGATGCAGTACTCCGCGCGGAGGTCGTGGGCGAGGTCGTCCTCGCGGACGACGACCTGGGCCACTCCGGAGGCTTCGCGCAGGTCGAGGAAGACCACGCCGCCGTGGTCGCGGCGGCGTGCCACCCAGCCGGCGAGGACAACGGTCGCGCCGGCGTGCTCGGCGCGCAACGCACCTGCCTCATGCGTGCGTATCAACGAACTTCTCCTTCAGCGTCTTGGTTCGTGTCAAGTGTGCCCGACCTGCGCTTTGGTACGGGCCAGTCCTGTGCACACCGCCCACGCGCACCCGGGCCCTGCGGCCCGGGGAGGGCGGTGTGAAAACCACCGGGACCCGCCTCAGGCGGGACCGGTGCGGGTATCTCGTCCGCCGCGCGGCCAGGGGCACGCGCTCGGGCTGTCGACGCCTCGGTGGTGTTCGGTGGTCATCACGTCGTTCCTGCGCAGGTGGTTCGTCCGAGGCAGCGGTCAGCCGGCGATATCGCGCAGGTACGGATTGGTGGCGCGTTCGCGCTCGACAGTGGTGGCGGGACCGTGGCCGGGCAGGACCTGGGCGCTGTCGGGCCGGGCCAGCACCGCGTCGGCGAGGCTGCGCAGCATGGCCTCGTGGTCGCCGCCGGGGAAGTCCGTGCGTCCGATGGATCCGGCGAAGACGAGGTCGCCCGCGAACATGACGGGGACCCCGTCCTCCGTGGTCACCGTGTAGACGACCGATCCGGGGGTGTGTCCGGGGGTGTGCTCCACCTCGACGTCCAGCCCGGCGAAGGCCAGGGTGTCGCCTCCGGCCACCTCGACGAGGTCGGCGGGCTCGGTGTGGGGGCCCTCGCCCAGCAGGGAGGACAGCTGCGCGGCGAAGCCCGGGTCGACTCCGGCGGCGGGGTCGGTGAGCAGCCGCCTGTCCTCGGCGTGCACGTGGACCGGCACACCGTGGCGCTCGCCGAGTTCGGCGGCGGACCACACGTGGTCGAAGTGCCCGTGGGTGAGCAGGACCGCGACGGCGGTCAGGGAGTGCTCCGCCAACGCCTTCTCGACCTGTTCCGCGGCCTCCTGGCCGGGGTCGACGATGATGCAGTCGCCGCCGGGGGCCGGTGCGAGCACGTAGCAGTTCGCGGCGAGGGGCCCGGTGGGAAGTGCGGCGATGAGCACGGCGGTTGTCGTCCTGTCCTCGGTTGGGTGCGCGGTCGGAGGGGCGGGCCCGCGGTTCGGACGTGCGAACCCTCAGGTGCAGAGCCTACCGAGGCACGGGAGGAGGGGCGACCCGTCCGAGGCGTCGCCGAAAGCGTTTGATCACCATTCGATCACCGCGCACGGCTGGCCTCTTTGCCAAACCGCGTGGTAATGCCATATTGGTCACCGTCGTCGTGTGCGCCGAGGCCCCGACCTGCGCCTCTTCGGGGCGGGTGCGCGGCCCGGAGGGACACACGGGGACGCGCGGACACGCATGATCTGCGCCGATGTGAATCACGGCGCGTCGCCGCCCGTCGAATCGTATGGATATCGTGCTCAGCACGGTGGTTCCCATCACGAAGCGGCGCGAGAGCGGCGCGACGACCCGAGCCCGCCCCCCACGGCCGGGCTCATGACAGCAGGAGGACACGGTGACCACGGACCCTTGGGGCCGCGTAGACGACGACGGCACGGTCTACGTCCGCACGAGCGAAGGTGAGCGGGTCGTCGGATCGTGGCAGGCGGGGGCGCCGGAGGAGGCTCTGGCGTTCTTCCAGCGCAAGTACGACGCCCTGGTCACCGAGGTGGAGCTTCTGGAGAAGAGGCTCCGCAGCACGGACCTGTCCGCCGCCACCGCGATGTCGAACATCGACAAGCTGCGCACCGCCGTCACCGATGCGAACGCGGTCGGCGACCTGGAGTCCCTGAGCAGGCGCCTGGACGCGCTCACCGACCGCGCCGAGGAGCGCAAGGTCGAGCAGAAGCAGGCCCAGGAGGAGGCCCGCGGCCAGGCCAGGGAGACCAAGGAGCGCATCGTCGCCGAGGCCGAGCGGGTCGCGACGGAGACGACGCACTGGAAGTCCGGCGGCGAGCGGATGCTGGAGCTCATCGAGGAGTGGAAGAAGGCCCCCCGGGCCGACCGCCCCACGGAGCAGGCACTGTGGAAGCGGATGTCCGCGGCGCGCAACTCCTTCTCCAAGCGGCGCAAGACGTACTTCGCGAACCTGGACCAGGAGCGCGACTCGGTGCGCGTCGAGAAGGAGCGCATCGTCGCGGAGGCGGAGTCCCTGTCGGGCTCCGACGACTGGGGGCCCACGGCCCGCGCCTACCGCGACCTCATGCAGCAGTGGAAGAGCACCGGCCGCGCGGACAGAGCGAGCGAGGACAAGCTGTGGACGCGCTTCAAGGCCGCCCAGGACCGGTTCTTCGACGCGCGTAACTCGACCTTCGCCGAGCGCGACGCCGAGTTGCGCGTGAACGCCGACGCCAAGGAGCGCATCCTGGCCGAGGCCAGGGCGGAGATCCCGGGGATCTCCGACCCGCGCCGGGCCCGCGCCCGCCTGCGCGACTTCCAGGAGGCCTGGGAGGAGGCCGGCGAGCTGCCCCGCGACGTGCGCGACCAGCTCGAAGGCGCCTTCCGGCAGGTCGAGGACGGCGTGCGCCGGGCCGAGGACGCCGAGTGGGAGCGCAGCAACCCGGAGGCGCTCGCCCGCGCCCGGGACACGGTCTCCCAGCTGGCGTCGGCGATCGCCGGCCTGGAGGCCAAGTTGGAGAAGGCCAGGGAACGGGGCGACGCGCGCCGTGTCAAGGAGCACGAGGACGCGCTGGAGGCGCGCCGCTCGTGGCTGTCCGAGGCGCAGAAGGCCCTCGACGAGCTGAGCTGAGCCGGTCGGGTCTTGCGGCGGTGGACGGGCCGCGCCCCCCTTGCGGGGCGCGGTCCGTCCGCCTGTCAGGGCCCGTGTGCGGCGGGCCCGGACGCCGTTCCCGGTGTCCTCCCCCGCCCCGCCCGTGCGTACCGCCAGCGGGGCGTGTCCAGCTCGTGGACGGTGGCCCGGTCCGTGAGCGTCCGGACGTTCGGGGCGGGCGCCGGCGTGTGGCTGTCGGGCGCCTCCGGGGCGGGGCGGGGCCGCCGCGGGCCCCGGTGGCGCAGGAGGCCGGCGGCGCCGGCCGCGGTGGCGACCGCGAGCAGCAGTCCCGCGGCCACCCACACCGGGGGCACGGATCCGTGGACCCGGTGCACCGCGGAGGAGCAGGCGGCCAGTGCGGCGCCGGGCTCCGGCCGCAGGCACACGGCGGTGACGGGATGCGCGCCGTCCTCCAGGACTCCGGTGATCTCGACGGTGACCCGGAAGCTCGCCTGTTCTCCCGGTGCCAGGTCCTGGGTCCACGTCACCCGTTCGTCCTCGACCCCGGTCCTGGTTCCGGCGGAGCCGGAGACGTAGCGCACCGTCGGTGGAAGGAACTGGACGACCTCGGCCTCCGGGAGCTCCCCGGCTCCGGAGTTGCGTACCCGGATCGTGTACCCGACCTGGTCCCCGGGGCCCAGCCGCTCGTCGTCGGAGCGGCTCTCCAGTGACACGTGCAGGCTCTCCGCTCCCGGTACGGGCCCGTCGTCCGACGACGGGCCCGTACCGGGCGCGTGGTGGGCACCGGGCAGGGCGATCAGGGCGGCCAGGCCCAGCGCCGACATCGCCGTGGTCACGGCCATGGTGCTTCCTCCGTGTGAGAGCACAGGTAATTACTTTACGTGCATATTTGATAACACGTAGTAATCATTTTGGCCGTGCGCCATGCGGGAGGAAGCCTGGTAGACCTTCTTGCGGCCGTGCACGTCGGCGAACACCCCGGCGGTGAGGATCAGCGCGGCCACCGATCGCCTACCAGCATGTCAACGAGGACGTGCCGCGGCC
>NZ_JBHXQY010000037.1:0-55396 GCF_042716955.1 Nocardiopsis sp. NPDC058631
GTACTGCCCCGCTCGGCGCCCTCCTCGATCCGGACCTCCGCGTGCCAGTCGGCGACGTGCTCGCCCTCGGTGTCCACCTGGCCCGCCCCCGGAAAAGGGTGGCGAGGGTCGCTCCCGCATCCCCCCTCAAAGTACGGAAGCAACCCTCGCCTGGGAAGCGGCCAGCGACTCCTCCCCCCGGGAGTCGCGGCCTGTAAGGTCTGCCGCGGATCGACCTTGTCGTTCCGCGTTGTTGATGACACTACCCACCCCAACCTCGAAGAACAACCCTCAGTCACGAGAAACTACTTAAAGTGATCGTCATTGCTGTGCAGCCCGCACACCAAGGGCGCCGGACCATCGTCAACCAGGGGTCATGACGGCGTCCCCGGGGACCGCGCATAGCCTGGTCCGGTGAGATCACCGCTCCTCAGCCCTCGCTGGCTCGGCATCCACCTGGCCGCCCTGCTCGTCGTCCTCGTGTGCGTCGCGGGCACCTCGTGGCAGTTCGTCCGCGCCTTCGAACCCGACCGGGGGGTCATCACCAACCCGGTCGAGGACCTCGCCTCCGCCCAACCCGTCTCGGACCTGTTGGAACCCGGCGAGTACATGCACCCGGACTCCTTCGCGAACCAGGCGGTCGAGGCCACCGGCCACTACGACACCGGCGCCCAGCTCCTGGTGCCCCGTCCCGTGGACGGCGTCGCCGGCCACGACGTCATCCTCCCGCTGGTCACCGCGGACGGCAGCGCCGTCACCGTGAACCGTGGCTGGGCCGAGGAGGGCCAGGACATCCCCGACGCACCCGGCGGCGAGGTGACCGTCACGGGCTGGCTGCTGCCGCCCGTCGGCGCCGAGGGCGTCGTCCCCGTCGAGGTCTCCGAGGGACAGGTCGAGCGCATCGCCGCGTCCGTGCTGGTCCAGGAGTGGGACCACCCCCTCTACGAGGGCTACGTCACCCTGCCCGGGCAGGACCCGGCCACGGACGCCCTGGTCCCGGTGCCGCCGCCCGAGCCGCCCACCGAGGTCAGGATCAACTGGCGCAGCCTCAGCTACACGGTGCAGTGGGCGATGTTCGGCGTCTCCGCGGTGGTCTTCTGGATCATCCTCATGCGCCGGGAGCTGGCGGAGGCCCGCTCCCGGCGGGAACGGGCCTCCGAGGAGGAGGGCTCAAAGGGTCAGCCGGCGGTCGCGGGCTCCTGAGCCCGCCCCTGCGCGGCGCGCTCCTTGGCCTGCTCCGACCTGACCACCCGGTGCTCGACCACGAACCCGACCACGGGGACGGTGCCCGCCAGGGCCACGCCGAGGGTGCGTGCCGCGCTCCAGCGCCGGTCCAGCGCCACCCACAGCACCGCGAACACGTACACCATGTAGATGTAGCCGTGCGGCATCGCGATGAACAGCATCAGCGGTGACTCGGGGCCGAACCAGTGCTCCCAGCCCTGCGGCGCGGCCGTCAGGGAGAACCGGGCCGTCTCACCGACCAGGTACTTGGCGGGCATGGCCACGAAGGTCAGCCCCAGCAGGAAAACACCGGTCACGTACGCGAGCACTCTGTACGCCGCGAACGACACACGCCTCTTGTCCACCGCTACCTCACACGCTTCAGAAGACTTCCGCCCCGAGGAGGGTCGGGGGCCCTCCTTGAGGCTAAACGCTGTCCGGGGCCGCGGGCCCCCGGGGTGGCCGCGGCCGGACAATCTCACATCTGCGCAGGTCAGCCCTTGTTGGAAACGCGGTCCGGGCTGCTCCACCGACCGTCGGAGTCGGTGGTCCACGCCTTGGAGATCATGCGCAGCGCGAGGTAGGCGTCCACCAGGCGGATCGGGAAGAAGAGCAACCCGTACAGCAGGTAGGACGGCCGCCGCCGGATCATCGCCATCAGGCACGTGAGCATGTAGTCCGGGATGAACAGGCCGATGGCGATCGCCAGGAGCGGCAGGAACGCCGACACCGCGGTGAAGGCCCCGCCGAAGAAGGGCAGCGTCCCGAACGGCTCTCCGCCGAGCGTGCCCACCAGGACGAACACCCCGATCAGTGTGGTGAGCAGCAGGACCAGGGAGACCAGCACGACCTCGACGATGTAGAGCGTGAGGAACGCCCAGAAGACACTCGGCCAGAATTTGTGCCTGCGGACGGTCTGCCAGAAGCCCAGCGTCCACCGGCTGACCTGCTTGTAGTAGTCGCCGAACGTGAAGGGGTCCTGGCTGTAGGCCTTGGTGTCGGGGTTCATCGAGATGCGGCCCAGACGCTTGTGGTGCACCTCGAAGGTCATGTTGAAGTCCTCGATCACCAGTCCCCTGGGGTTGATGTCGATCTCCCTCAGCGCCTCGCTGCGGTAGACGCTGGCGAAGCCCGGCACGATGAACGCCGTGTTGGCGTGCCTCCAGGTCTGCCCGAACCGCATGAGGTACTGGAGCATGAAGTACAGGCGGTCCCGGTACGCGGAGATCGTCCTGCCGACGACCGTGCGCTCCTTCGGCTTCCACTCCGAGACGACGAACCCCGCGACGGCCGCGACCGTCGGGTCCTCCAACTGCCGCTTCGCCCCCTCCACGTACCCCGGGTCGAGTTCGGTGTCGGCGTCCAGGATGAGGACCCCGCCGTAGTTCTCGGTCAGGGAGAACTCCTCGATGACGGCCTCGATGGCCCCGGCCTTGCCGCGGTTCGTGAGGAGTTCGAGCACGTTGACGCCGGTCCTGGCGGCGATCTCCGCGGTGGAGTCCTTGGAGGAGTCCGAGACGACGTAGATGTCCCAGCGGTTGAACAGGCTCAGCGCGGAGCCGATCGCCGCGTGGATGACGGGCTCCTCGTTGTGCGCGGGGATGATGACCGCGAGGGAGACGCCGGGGACGCCGTCACCGCCGTCGGGGGCAGGAGCGGGGTCGCTCCCGACCTCTCCTGCGGTGTGGTCCCCGGTGACGGAGCCGGTCGCTCCGGCGGTGGCACCGGAGCGCCCGCCCCGGGCGGTGCCCGCCCCGACCAGGACCCGTTCCGGGGAGGCGGGCCGGACGGCACGGCGCCCCCGCACGCGCGGCCGGACCACGGCGCGGACCGAGTCCTCGCCCAGGCGCAGGAGGCCGACGACCGTCCACAGCAGGAGGTTGGCGCCGAAAGCCAGCCACAGGAACACGTAGCCGAACGCGCCCAGACCCGCGGCGGCCGCCATGTCCACGGCGAAGGCGAACCAGTAGACGAAAAGTGAGACGGCGAGGACCAGGGCGATCAACCCGGTCAGCAGACCACCGATGAAACGCGCGATACGCACAGCGCTAGGACCTCTCCGAAAGATATCGGTTTCGGACCGACATTGACCCGCAAAGTCGGTGTTAGGTTGACGCCCTACGATACGGAGTGGTTGACCCTCGTTCGCGTCCTATGTAGGCCACGCAAATCGTATACACGGGCTTGTGTGAGGTGGTACCCATTAGAAGATATTTGTGAGGAGGACCGGGGGTCGGGTACGCCCCTGGTTTATTACGGCTGTCTGGAAACCAAGCCAATCCTTGCAGAGGGTGACCCACGGAGAGAAGGAGAATGCTCGGCGTGATCGGCGGCTCACCATCCCCCTCGCCTGATCCGGCCCGCGACAGGCATGCCTGCGGCCCCATGAGCAACACCGTCACCAGCGATGACATCGAGACCCCTGAGTCCGTCACGCGGGTGGCGCTCCACCAGCCGCACTATCTGCCGTGGCTGGGCCTCATCGACAAGATCGACCGTGCTGACCGTTTTGTCGTGTTAGACACGGTTCAGTTCGAACGACGCGGATGGCAGAACCGAAACTACGTCGCCGGGCGGGACAAACCCGTCCTCCTCACCGTGCCGGTCAACCAGGGCAACCGCGATGACCGCATACTGGACAAGTATATTGACAACGGTCAGCAATGGAGGACCAAGCACTACAAGGCACTCTCGGAACACTGTTACCGTAGAGCCCCTTACTGGCGGGAATACCGCGACGAAATCGCCCACCTGTACGAGAGAGAGTGGGACAACCTCGCGAAGCTCGCCACGGAGACGATCCGTATGCTGATGCGCTGCTACGGGATCGACACCCCGCTGGTGCTCGCCAGTGAGATCGGGGACTTCCCCGGACACAAGAGCGAGCTGCTCGCCCAGATCTGCGCCAAGGCCGGCGCGGACATCATGCTCTCAGGGGACGGCGCCAGGGACTACCTGGACACCGAAACCCTGCGCCGCTACGGGATCGGCGTCGAATGGCAGGACTTCCGGCATCCGGTGTACCCGCAGCACATGCGCGGTGACGTCGGCTTCATGCCGCGCCTGTCGGCGATCGACCTCCTTCTCAACGCCGGGCCGGACGCACTCGACGTGCTCAGGCAGGCGAGAACCCTGAGCTGACCGCGCGTCCTCACGCGGGTCGACGTCCCGACCGCCCCCGCGGGTCACACGAGACCGCTCCACCGGTTCGGGACACCCCCGATCGCCCCACCTCGGCTAAGGACGGGAAACCGGCATGACGACGGACTGGTCACAGGAACGCATTCTGGTCTACGCCCCCCACCCGGACGACGAGACGCTCGGCTGCGGCGGCCTCATGAGCAAGGCCAAGAGTGCCGGCGCCGAGGTGTTCGTCCAGTTCCTCACCGTCGGGGACACCACCGACCAGTCACCGAAGGGCTTCTCCACCGCCGAGGAGCGCTACGCCGAGATCAAGAAGGTCTCCGACCACTTCCGTTGGGACGACTGGCACATGGCCCTCCCCGGGAGCGCCTACCACCTGCGACTCGACACCGTCGCCCGGGTGGACCTGACCCAGCTGATCGAGTGCGGGAGCCCGCTCTCGATCGAGCGGCTCAGGCCGACCGTCGTACTGGCCCCGCACCGCACCAGCTACAACCAGGACCACCAGGTCACGGCCGAGGCCGTGCACACCGCGCTGCGCCCCTCGAACACCGCCCTGCGGCACCACCCGCGCCTGGTGCTGGCCTACGAGGAGGCCGCCGACCAGTGGCGCTCCGAGCCGGTGGCGCCTCCGAACCTCGTCGTCGAGCTGGACGAGCCGCAACTGTTGGACAAGCTTCTCGGCATGGAGCTGTACGGATCGCAGAGCCACAGGCACCCGCACACCCGATCCGAGCTGACCCTGCGCAGCCTCGCCGTGCTCCGCGGCATGCAGGCCGGGGTCGCCCTCGGGGAGGGCTTCCACGTGCTGCGCTGCCTGGCCTGAACGACCGGGACCCCGTCCCGGACCACACACTTCTGCCACACGCGCCCCGCTCGCGCAACTCCGGAAGTACCTCAACGCACATCGCCCGCAGTGGAGGGGAAACCATGAAGGCTGTAGTGACCGGAGGAGCCGGGTTCATCGGCTCTCACCTGTGCGACCACCTGGTCGCACAGGGATACCAGGTGACGGTCCTGGACGACCTGTCGACGGGTTCCACAGCGAACCTCACCCAGGTGGAGGGCTCGCCCGGGTTCCGTTTCGTGCACGGGGACGTCCTGGACAGGGGCCTGGTCGACGACCTGGTCGCGGAGGCGGACACCGTGTTCCACCTCGCCGCGGCCGTGGGTGTCTACAACATCGTCGACAACCCGCTGCGCTCCCTGAGGGTCAACCTGCACGGGACCGAGAACGTGGTGGAGGCGGCGGTCGCGCACCGCGTGCCCTACATGATCGCGTCGACCAGCGAGGTGTACGGCAAGAACGACGCCAACGGGCTCAAGGAGGAGGACGACCGGATCTACGGTTCCGCGACCAAGAGCCGGTGGTCCTACGCCGCGGCCAAGGGGTTGGACGAGCTGGTCGCCTACGTGCACGGCTCCGAGTCCGGGGTCCCGTGCGTCATCGCCCGCTTCTTCAACGTGGTCGGCCCCCGTCAGACCGGCCGCTACGGCATGGTGGTCCCCCGGTTCGTCGACCAGGCGATGGCGGGGGAGCCGATCACCGTGTACGGCACGGGGACGCAGCGCCGCTGCTTCGGCTCGGTGTTCGACGTGGTGCCCGGCCTCCTCAGGCTGATGGAGACCCCGGAGGCCTTCAACCGGGCCGTCAACCTCGGCGGCCACGAGGAGATCTCCATCAAGGGCCTCGCCGACCGGGTCGTGGAGCTCACCGGCTCCGCGAGCGCGATCACCTACATCGACTACGAGGAGGCCTACGGCGAGGGCTACGAGGACATGCAGCGCCGCTACCCGGACACGTCGCTGGCAGGGCGCCTGATCGGCTACCGGCCCGAGCGCGACCTCAACGACATCATCCGGTCGATCGTCGAGCACCGGAACACGCCGCGGGCCGTGCCCGCCCCCGCCTAGGGCCTCCTCCCGCACGACCGGCACGGGGCGCCTCCCCGCCCCCGCCGGCCCCGACAACGTGACGGCACCCCGGCGACGAGAGGACCGGTCTCCGGTGCCATGACGGTGGCAGCCCGCCTCGGCGGGCTCCGGCGCGCTCCACGCCCGCAGAGGGCAGGAGCGACAGCGCCGGGCTCTTCGCCACCCGGCCCGAACAGGGCATAGGAGCGACAGATCAGGGCGGACGGCCCGTACCGCGAGGCGCCGGAACGGTCCGCGCCCCGGTCAGAGTCCCAGCAGCTCCGTCAGTACCAGGACCACGCACAGCGCCAGCACCGCCGAGCACAGGAGCGCCATCGCCCACGGCCGGGCCACGGTCAACGGGGGCCCGCCCCTCCCCGGCTCACGGGTGCCGTACACGGTGCGCCGCCAGCGCATCCACAGGTGCACGCCGAGCACGGCGCACACGAGCAGCAGCGCGGCCGTCGTGGCCACGCGCACCGACGGGGACGCTCGGAGGGCGGTGGCGGCCTCGCTCGTGAGCGCACCGCGCAGGAACAGCAGCCCCACCACGACGAGCAGGATGAGCGTTCGCTGCCAGGACAGCAGGGTGCGTTCGGGCTGGAGCCCGGGGTCGTCGCGTTCGACGGGCTCGCTCACAGGAGGTTGCCGAGCAGGACGAGGGCGCACACCAGCCCCACCGCGAACGTGGTGACCAGGGGAAGCAGGCTCAGCCGCAGAGTCCCGCCCCTGCTCATGATTTTCTGCACGCGGTACCAGCGCAGCGGCGCGTAGACCGTGATGATCCCGGCCAGCACCGCCAGGAGCAGACCGACCGCGGTGCGGGGCCATTCCGCCCAGCCGAGGGGCAGCAGGTGCAGGACCGCCACGGCGCCGGCGAGGAGGGCCAGGGAGGTCCTCACCCAGGCGAGGAAGGTGCGCTCGTTCGCGAGTGTGAACCGGTAGTCGACGGGCCGGTCCGGCGCGTCGCTGCCAGGTCCTGTGGAGTCCTTCACGCCCACCCCCGTCCGCCCGGCACTTCCCGGTTTCCGTCCCCGTCCGGTCACGGTGCCACACAGTGGAACCGTGCCCCGCCTCGACACTAGCCGCCGGTCGCCTTTCCTCCCAAACAGGTATGCAACACGTGTTGTGTTGGAAATCGCCCATCTGGAACAGGGGCCCGACCCACCGCGCAGGCATGCGGAACAAACGAGTGGGCACGACCGCTGTAGGACTGAGAGATGGCGGTTGGCCGACGGTCGACTCCAACCAACGAAGAGATCAGGAGACCACGTGCCCACGGTCGAGCTCACCAAGGACAACTTCGCGGAGACGCTGAAGGACAACGACTTCGTCCTCATCGACTTCTGGGCGGACTGGTGCGGTCCCTGCCGGCAGTTCGCCCCGGTCTTCGAGAAGTCCGCGGACACCCACACCGACATCGTGCACGCCAAGGTGGACACAGAGGCGCAGCGCGAACTGGCCTTCGAGTTCAAGATCCAGTCCATCCCGACGCTGATGATCGTGCGCGAGCGCACCGTCATCTACAACGAGCCGGGTGCCCTGCCCTCCGAGGCGCTGGAGAGCCTGATCACCCAGGCCAAGGAACTGGACATGGACGAGGTACGCCAGAAGATCACCGAACAGGGCGGCGACGCCCCGGAGTAGCCGGGGGTACCGACAGGCCCCACGCCCGGCCCTCCCGTGACAACGGCGGGGCCGGGCGTTCGCGTGCCCGAAGACGGGCCCGCCACGCCCGTGCACGCCTTCGGTGACGGGTGGACCACGTTCGGCGTTCGGAACGCCTCCGAGTCCACCGCCCACGTTCACCTTGACCACGAGGATCGTTCACCCGGGCTTCATGTGGACGGATTTGCATGGGATTCGACCGCGCTCCGCCGGTTCTACCCCCCCTGACCGCGCAGCACCGTCCGACCCGGAAGTGGACACATGTCTGTCAGCAACACCGCGACCCCTCGCGGCACCGATCGCGGCACCGAGTCCGGTCGCGGCGTCGCACCCGACACCGTCCGGTACAACCGGGAGGTCCCGGATCTCGGAGACCCCGTCTTCGACGTCTCCGGGCTCTCGATCTACTACGGGTCCAACAAGGCCGTGCGCGACGTGGACCTCAAGGTCGGACCGCGTCAGATCACCGCGATGATCGGCCCGTCCGGTTGCGGGAAGAGCACCGTCCTGCGGACGCTCAACCGGATGAACGACCTCATCCCCGGAGCGCGCATCGAGGGCCGGGTGACCTACCACGGCGAGGACCTGTACGCCTCCGAGGTGGACCCGATCGAGGTCCGCCGCCGGATCGGCATGGTCTTCCAGAAGCCCAACCCGTTCCCGAAGTCGATCTACGACAACGTGGCCTACGGCCCGCGCATCAACGGCGCCCGGGGCAACATGGACGACCTGGTCGAGGAGACGCTGACCAAGGCCGCCCTGTGGGACGAGGTCAAGGACAAGCTCAAGGAGAGCGCCTTCGCCCTCTCCGGCGGCCAGCAGCAGCGCCTGTGCATCGCGCGCACGATCGCGGTGAACCCCGAGGTGATCCTGATGGACGAGCCGTGCTCCGCGCTCGACCCCATCGCGACCCTCAAGATCGAGGACCTGATGTACCAGCTGGCCAGCGAGTACACCATCGTCATCGTGACCCACAACATGCAGCAGGCGGCGCGGGTGTCCGACCGGACCGCGTTCTTCACCGCCGGTGTGGACGACGAGGGCGACCGCTACGGCAGCCTGGTCGAGTACGACGAGACCACCACGATCTTCAGCAAGCCCTCTGACCAGCGGACCGAGGACTATATCGCTGGCCGCTTCGGCTGATCGACCTCACCGCTCCGCGGTCCCCTCCGGGGCGACCAGCGATCGTGGGCCGCTTCGGCTGATCGACCCCCTCCGGGGCGACCAGCGATCGTGGGCCGCTTCGGCTGATCGACCCCCTCCGGGGCGACCAGCGATCGTGGGCCGCTTCGGCTGATCGACCTCACAGGTCCCCTCCGGGGCGTCCCTCCCCCGCACCTTCGACGAAGTGGACCCCCATGCCCGCGCTCACGCCCTCCGCGTCCGTCCCTCCTGTTTCGGGTGCCCTGGGGGAGACGGACCTGGTGGAGCGCGCGGACCGTTGGGAGGGCCCGCTGCGCGTGCTGCTGGTCGAACCGGAGTCGGAGCAGTCCCATCAGCTGGTGCTGTCGCTGAGCGGTCACGACGTGGACATCACCGTGTGCGTCGACGGTGCGGAGGCGCTGCTGCGGGTGGGGATGATGCGGCCGGACACGCTGGTGACCAGCGCGACCCCGCCCGAGGTCGATCTGGAGACGCTGGTGCGGGTCACCCGCCGGGCGACCGAGATCCCGATACTCATCGGGGTGGGGCCGGGCGACTCCCAGCGGGCGATGCGGGCTCTGGCGGCCGGTGCCACGGCGTGCGTGAGCCGCCCCTACCGGATCCCCGAGCTGGCGGCCCTGCTGCGCGGCTCGCTTCCCGGCGCGGACGGGGCCGGCCCGGAGCACGGAGCTCCGTCCGCCGCGCTCCGCTCGGGCGCGCTGGAGCTGGACGCCCTGGGGCACCGGCTGTTCGTGGACGGCAACCCGGTCAACCTGGCCCTGCGGGAGTTCGGGATCATGGACTTCCTGCTGCGCAACAACGGGCGGGTGGTCAGCCGCGAGGAGCTGTGGACCGAGGTGTGGCACAAACCCCTGCCGCCGGTGAACAACACGATCGCCGTGCACATCCGCCGCCTGAGACACAAGCTGGGTGACTCCGAGGCACAGCCCCGGTTCATCCACACGGTGCGCGGAATCGGGTACCGGCTCGACACCGCGAATGGTGGTTGAGCAAATGTAGAACGCTGCTGACGAACACCCAGGGTCCTCCGGCAGACACCGGAGCGACCCCATTGTTCATCTTGGCGTCACTTTGCTGGCAGACACACGTGAAGGTGAACCCCCGGGCAACCGGGCACGTCACCTTCCTTGCCGGTCGGTCACGGGCGAACCCGCGTGGAGGTCGGCATACCCGCAGGTCATCACCGTGCGTTCCGGGAAGATGACAGAAGCCGACAATAGCCGAAAAACTCTGACGTTATTAAACGGTTACCTCCATTCACTCCGCATTCACCCGCCTTCTACCATCCAGCCTTCATTTCGATGTCGGCGCGACTTTCTGCGCACTTACTGTCGTTTTACGTCAGCCCCGACAGCGGTGATTCAACGAGGAGAACTACGACATGCGCAACGGGCGTTCCAAGCTCGCCGTCCTGGCAGCCATTCCCCTGCTCGCCACGGCGTGCGGTGGTGGCGGCGACGCGGCAGGTGACGGTGCAGATGGTGGTGGTGGCGGCGGCGATCTCAGCGCACAGCTGACCGGCGCCGGAGCCAGCTTCCCCGATCCCCTGTTCCAGGACTGGATCTACACCTACTCCGGCGAGGTCCAGCCCGGGGTCAGCGTCAACTACCAGAGCGTCGGCTCCGGTGCGGGCGTCGAGCAGTTCCTTGAGCAGACCGTCGACTTCGGCTCCTCCGAGGAGTTCCTGAGCGACGACGAGCTGGCAGCCGCCTCCGAGGCCCGCGGCTGCGAGGCCGTGCAGTTCCCGGTGGTGTTCGGCGCGGTCGTGATCGCTCTGAGCGACCCCGCGCTGGACGGTCTGATCCTGGACGCGGAGACCCTCGCCGGGATCTACTCCACCGACATCACCAACTTCAACGACCCGGCCATCGCCGAGCTCAACCCGGACATGGACCTGCCCGACGAGGAGATCATCCCCGTCCACCGTTCCGACGGCTCGGGCACCACCTACGTGTTCTCGCACTACCTGACGACCGAGGTCGAGTCGTGGGCGGACGAGTACGGCGAGGGCAAGGAGCTGACCTGGGCCGACGGCCTGGTCGGCGGCCAGCAGAACGACGGCGTCGCCCAGGGCATCACCCAGAACCCGGGCGGGCTGGGCTACGTCAACCAGTCCTTCGCCCAGGAGGCCGACCTGGCCGTCGCCCACATCGTGAACGCGGACGGCACCCCGATCGAGCCGACCCTGGAGTCCACCATCGCGGCCTCCGGTGAGGCCGACATCCCGGACAACTTCCAGTTCGCCATCGACGGCATCGGCGGCGAGGGCTACCCGATCGCCGGGTCCAACTGGATCTTCACCTACACCTGCGGCTACGAGGACGCCTCCAGCGAGGCGATCATCGACTTCTGGACCTGGGCCCTGACCGACGAGGGCGCCCAGGAGCTCTCGGGCGAGCTCGGCTACGCCCCCCTCAGCGACGAGCTGACCGACCGCGTCATCGCCGAGCTGGAGAAGACCAACTCCGAGAACGGCGGCGGCGAGGCCGACGCCGGTGCCGACGAGGACGCTGACGCCGATGCTGACGCTGACGCCGACGCCGGTGCCGACGAGGACGCCGAAGCAACGGAGTAACCCTCCACCGGGGCCGGGGTCGTCGTACCCCGGCCCCGCCCCCGTCCCCCGCCGCCCAGAGGTGCCGGGGCGGCCGCTCTCCACTCCCACGAAAGCCACAGAGGAGAAGCACATGTCCACCGAGGCCCCCGAGGCCCCACAGGCCCCCGAGGACCCCCGGCGGGGGACGCTCACGTCCGGCAAGGGGCGCCTGGCAGACCCGATCTTCAAGGGCCTCGTAGCGGCCTGCGGCACCATCGTGCTGATCATCCTGGCGCTGATGGTCATCCGGACGACGTCCGAGGCCTGGCCCGTCTTCGCGAAGGAGGGCTTCTTCGGCTTCCTTCTGGGGCAGGAATGGAACCCCGGCGGCTCGCGCACCGAGATCACCGGCACCTACGGCGCCTGGCCGTTCATCTACGGGACCCTGGTCACCGCGGTGATCGCGATCGCCATCGCGCTGCCGCTGGCGATCATGGTCGCCGTCTACCTGACCCACCTGGCACCGCGCCGCATCGCCAAGCCGCTGTCCTACACGGTCGAGCTGCTCGCCGCGGTGCCCAGCGTCATCTTCGGCCTGTGGGGCCTGCACTGGTTCCTGCCCAACGTCATGCGGCCCTTCTTCGACTGGCTCGAAGGGTCCATGGGCTGGTTCTTCCTCTTCGAGGGCCCGGTGCGCGGCGTCGGCTACCTCCCCGCCGGCATCGTCCTGGCCATCATGATCCTGCCGATCATGACCGCCATCATCCGCGAGGTGGTCGCCGTCCAGCCGCTGGAACAGCAGATGGCGGCCTACGCGCTCGGATCCACCCGGTGGGAGGTCATCACCAAGGTGGTCCTGCCCTCCAGCTTCTCCGGGATCGTGGCCGCGGCCATGCTGGGCCTGGGCCGCGCCCTGGGCGAGACCATCGCCGTCCTGATGCTGATCGGCGGGTCCCAGGGCTGGGGCGCCAGCCTGTTCGGCACCGGAAGCAGCATGGCCTCGCACATCGCCGCGACCTTCGGCGAGTCCACGCCGGAGAGCCGGATCGCGCTCATGGCGATCGGCGTCGCGCTGTTCCTCGTCACGATGATCGTCAACATCCTGGCCCGCGTCATCGTCTGGCGCCTGGGGCAGTTCAAGGGGGACGCCGCCGTATGAGCACCACGACCACCACCCCTCCGGCCGCACGGCCCGCCCCGCTGAGCCAGCGCTCCCCCGGCTCCGGGTTCCGCAAGTTCAAGAACAGTTCCGCGACGGTGGTCCTGACCGCCGCGATGGTCCTCGCCATGATCCCGCTGGTCCTCATCATCTTCGAGGTCACCCGGCGCGGCATCGGCGTGGTCAACCTGGACTTCTTCACCCAGACCGAGCCCCCGCCCCGCCGCGAGGGCGGCGGCTACGCGGCCGGTTTCGTCGGCACGCTGTACATCATGGCGCTGGCGGTCCTGATGTCGATCCCGTTCGGCATCGCGACGGCGGTCTACATCGTGGAGTACGGGCCGAACCGCCTGACCTCCTCGATCCGCTTCTTCACCGACGTGATGACGGGCATCCCGTCGATCTTCGTCGGCCTCTTCGTGTACGGCCTGCTGGTGATCGGCTGGGGCGGAATGGGCTTCGGCACGTTCGTCGGCGCGGTGGCGATCGCGGTCATGATGCTGCCGATCGTGACGCGCTCGGCGGAGGAGATGCTCCGTCTGGTGCCCAACGAGCTCCGCAACGCCAGCTACGGCCTCGGGGCTCGCAAGTGGCAGACGATCGTGCACACGGTGCTGCCCGCCGCCGCGCCGGGTCTGGCCACCGGCTCGATGCTGGCGGTCGCCCGCGGTATCGGTGAGACCGCGCCGCTGCTGCTGACCGCGTTCGGTTCGGGACTGGTCGTCACGGCGATGCAGGGGTCCGCGCAGGGCGCCGTACCGATGCAGCTGTACCGGGGCGCTGCCCAGCCCTTCGAGGCCGGTGTCGACCGTGCCTGGGGCGCCGCGCTGTGCCTGTTCGTCCTGGTCGTGCTGTTCACGATCGTCGCCCGGTGGATCGGCTCGCGGGCGTCCGTGGGTTCCCGCTAGACACCCACGGGGGTAGGGATCCAGGGGCCGCGCCGGTGTGCGCGGCCCCTTCCGCTTCCCCCGGGCCGGCCGATAGCCTTTTCGCCGAACACACCCCGACCCCTGGAGCCACAGATGCCCACCACCGAGTACGCGGCCACGTTCGCCCTCGTCGACACCGACGGCGACGGGCTCATCTCCGCCCAGGAACTGGCCTCCCTCATGCACAACATCGGCGACGAGTGCACCGAGGAGCAGGCCGCCGAGGTGGTCCGCTCCATGGACAGCGACGGCGACTCCCGGATCTCCCTGGAGGAGTTCGCCGGCTACATGGCGCAGAACAAGGCCTGAGACCCGGTGTCACCGGTGTCCGGCGCGGCCCTCCGCCGGAGGGCGGACCCGGCCGCGCCGGCCCGGTCCGGCGGCTACGGGGCCTTGGGGCCGCTGGCCAGGTAGACGACGTCGGGCACCCTGTGCGAGACCGTCACCTCCATGACCTCGACCTCCGCGAAGTGCTCGCGCAGCAGGACCTCGAAGCTCTCCACCTCGTTGGCGCTCCAGAAGGCCAGCACCCCGCCGGGGGCCATCAGGCGGGTGAGCTGTTCCAGCCCCGCCGCCTCGTAGAGGCGGTTGTTGTTCTCGACCACCGTCCAGTCGGGGCCGTTGTCGGTGTCCAGGCAGATCACGTCGTAGCGGGGAGGCTTCGCCTTCGCGGACGCCCCGGCCAGCCACGCCACGATGTCGGCGTTGTGCACCCGGCAGCGCGGGTCCCGGTGGACGTAGTCGGCGGCCTCGCCCAGTTCTCCGTCGTGCCAGGCGATCACCTGGGGTTCGAGTTCGACGACGTCCACGAGCGACACCTTCGGGTTCTCCAGGGCCTCCCTCGCCGAGAAGCCCACACCCAGCCCCCCGATGAGGATGCGGGCGCGGGAGCGGCCCTCCGGCAGGCCCGCCAGTCCGGCGCGCACCATCTCCCTCTCCGAGGTGCCGTCGCGGGTGTCCATGAGGAACAACCCGTTGGAGTAGATCTCGTAGTGGGCTCCCACACGGCGGAGCACGAGGTCTCCCCCGGTCTCCCCGGTCACCCTGGCGAGGGTGACCGCGCCGTCTTCCAGTGCGGAGAAGTCCGTGGAGGGGGCGGTGTCCGGGATTCGCTGGTTCATCTCCACATTGTGCCCGTGCCGACCCACCACCGGTGCACTCCTCCGTCCGGGAGGCCACCCCGGACGCCCGGAAACCCGTAGCGCGGGAAAGTTCCCGCAGTGTTGCATCCGTGATGCAATCGGTGCCTTTGTGACGCTGGCAACAACGCCTCGGCTGGGCACGATGATCGCTACCAGACCACCGGACCCTCCCCGGCGGTTGCCAGCAGAAGAGGAGAACGATCGGATGCCCTCTGTTCCGATCAGTAGGCAGGCGGCACAGCCGCCGAAGCCGACGTGGACGCCCCGGAGCATCGCCGTCTGGATCGTCGTCGCCCTCGTGGGCGCACTCGCGTGGGGCGTCATCGCGCTCAACCGCGGTGAGGAGATCTCGGCCGCGTGGTTGATCTTCGCGGCGCTCGCGTCCTACGCGATCGGGTACCGGTTCTACGCGCGGTTCATCCAGTACAAGGTGCTGATGACCGACAACACCCGGGCCACCCCCGCGGAGCGCCTCAACAACGGGGCCGACTACCACCCCACCGACCGCCGGGTCCTGTTCGGTCACCACTTCGCCGCCATCGCCGGAGCCGGTCCCCTGGTCGGCCCGGTCCTGGCCGCCCAGATGGGCTACCTGCCGGGCACGATCTGGATCATCCTCGGCGTCATCTTCGCCGGCGCCGTGCAGGACATGGTGGTGCTGTTCTTCTCCACCCGGCGCAACGGCCGCTCGCTCGGCCAGATGGCCCGCGAGGAGATCGGCCCGGTCGGCGGCATCGCCGCGCTCATCGCCGTGATGGCGATCATGATCATCCTGCTCGCCGTGCTCGCCATGGTCGTGGTCAACGCGCTCGCGGAATCGCCTTGGGGATCGTTCTCCCTGATCATGACGATCCCGATCGCCCTGTTCATGGGGGTGTACCTCCGCTATCTGCGGCCGGGCAAGGTCATGGAGACCTCCGCCATCGGCGTGGTGCTGCTCCTGCTCGCCATCGTCAGCGGCGGCTGGGTGGCCGAGCACGCGGTGCTGCGCGAGGTCTTCCTGTTCACGCCGAACGAGCTGACCTTCGGACTGATCGTCTACGGCTTCGTCGCCTCGGTCCTGCCCGTGTGGCTGCTGCTGGCCCCGCGCGACTACCTGTCGACCTTCATGAAGGTCGGCGTGGTCGTGCTGCTCGCGGTGTCGATCATCGTGGCGATGCCGAAGCTCCAGCTGCCGCAGTTCACCGAGTTCGCGTTCAACGGCCAGGGCCCGGTGTTCGCCGGTTCGCTGTTCCCGTTCGTGTTCATCACCATCGCCTGCGGCGCCCTGTCCGGCTTCCACTCGCTGATCTCGTCGGGGACCACCCCGAAGCTCATCGAGAAGGAGGGCCAGGTCCGGATGATCGGCTACGGCTCGATGCTGACCGAGTCGTTCGTGGCGATCATGGCCCTCGTCGCGGCCTGCATCATCGACCCGGGCGTGTACTTCTCGATGAACATGCCCGCGACCGCGCTGGGCGACAGCGTGGAGAGCGCCGCGCAGGTGGTGAGCCAGCTCGGCTTCAGCATCGACGCCGCGACGCTCCAGCACACGGCGGACCTGATCGAGGAGGACTCGATCCTCGCGCGCACCGGCGGTGCGCCGACGTTCGCCCTGGGTGCCGCGTACATCTTCTCGGAGGTGTTCGGCGGCGACGCCATGATGGCGTTCTGGTACCACTTCGCGGTCATGTTCGAGGCGCTGTTCATCCTCACCACCGTGGACGCCGGGACGCGTGTGGGCCGCTTCATGCTCCAGGACACCCTGGGCAACGTGTACAAGCCGATGCGCGACCCGAGCTGGAAGCCCGGGGCGTGGTTCTGCAGCGCGGTGATCGTGGCCGCCTGGGGCTACTTCCTGTGGGCGGGCGTCAACGACCCGCTGGGCGGCATCAACCAGCTGTTCCCGCTCTTCGGCATCGCCAACCAGCTGCTGGCGGCGGTCGCGCTCGCCGTGTGCACGACGCTGCTGATCAAGTCGGGCCGTGCCAAGTACGCGTGGGTGACGCTGGTGCCGCTGGCGTGGGACGCGGTGGTCACGCTGACCGCCAGCTACCAGAAGGTGTTCTCCGCCGACCCGAAGATCGGCTTCTTCGCCCAGCGCCGGCAGTTCTCCGACGCCCTCGCCAACGGCGAGACCGGTGTCGGCGCGATCCAGGGCGAGTCCGCGATGCGCCAGGTCGTGGTGAACACGACCGTGGACGGCATTCTGTCGGCCCTGTTCGCTCTGCTGATCGTCATCATCCTGGCCGACTCGGTCCGGGTGTGGATCAGGGCGCTGCGCGCGCCCGACGGTACGCTGCCCACCACCGAGACCCCGTACGAGCGGTCGAAGATCTGGGCTCCGTCCGGCCTCATCGCCACCAAAGAGGAGAAGGCGTTCGCCGCGGAGCTCGCGGCCGTCGGCGCGGAGGGGCCGCCGGCAACGGACGGGGACACCGGGGGCGGCTCCCCGGAAGCGAAGAGGGAGTAGGGCATGCCGACACGCTCGGAGTTCGGGGCGAACCTGGCGCGCGGCCTCCGGGAGGCGTGGCAGATCGCCCGGGGCGTCGTGGGCGCGAGGGCCTACGAGATCTACCTGGAGCACCACTCCAGGGAGCACCCGGGTGAGGAGCCGATGACCGAGCGCGTCTTCTGGCGCCACCACACGGACAAGGGCGACACCGACCCCGGTGCGCGCTGCTGTTGAGGTGGTGGCCCCGGCCCCGGAACCCGCCGGTTCCGGGGCCCTCGGCGTCCCGGGGGTGGGCCGCGCCGGGCGGGACCGTGTGACGGTGCGGGCCCACCGCCCGGCGCGCTCCGGGAGGCCTGCCCCCGGAACCTACCAGCGAGTAGGTTGGGGGGATCGGCGCGGACCACCAGCTCAGGAGGAGAACCCATGACCCCCTCGAAGACGCCCGGCGGCCTGCTGTCCAAGGTGCGCCGCGCCGCCCCGTACGCGCTCGGCGGCCTGTTCGTGGCGTCGGGCGTGCTGCACTTCGCGACGCCCAAGCCCTTCCAGGCGATCATGCCCCGGAACCTGCCCGAGCCGCGCGCGTGGGTGTACGGCAGCGGCGTCGCCGAGCTGGCCTGCGGTGCCGGCCTGCTCACGCGCAGGCGGTGGGCCGGTCCGGTCAGCGCCGCGCTGCTGCTCGCCGTGTGGCCGGCCAACGTGCAGATGGCCCTGGACTCGGGTTCGGGCAGGCTGCCCGGCCCCGCCGACAACAAGGTGGTCGCCTGGGGCCGGGTGCCGCTCCAGGTCCCGCTGATCTGGGCGGCGCTCCAGTGCCGCCCGGCCGACGCCGCGAGGGACTGACCGCCCGCGGGCGCGGCGAACCCTCCGGCGCCCCTGGATCAGTCCTTCCAGGAGGGCCCCCAGCCCGAGCTGTCCGAGACGCCCGCGGGCAGGGGGTCCATGTGGACGGCGCCGGGGGGTGTCGCCCCGGCGGACGCGGACCGCGCGCTCGGGCCCACAGGTTCCCCCCACGGCGCGGGCGGGGGAACCTGAACGGCCGCCGGAGCCGGCTCCTGCACGGCCTGGCCGGGGGCTCCGTGGTCCGGGACCGGCGGCGGTACGAAGTCGTGCTGGTACGCCTGCGCCTCGCCCCACGGCTCCGCGGGGAGCGGCGGCGCACCGGGGACCGGTACGGGCGCGGCCTCCGCCATGTGCAGCAGCTCGGCGATCTCGCCGTACTCCTCCACGTGCGGGCGCAGCCGGGCGGCGATGACGATCAGTTCCCCGAGCATCCGGGGGTCCGCGCTCAGGGCGGCGCGCACACCGGAGTCGCCCAGCATCGTCTTGGCTGCCAGACCGTAGCGGTGCGAGACCCACCAGCCGGTCGTGGCGAGGGGTGCCAGGTGTTCGAGGGCGGGCGTGACGCGCTCCTCGGACGCATCGCTCACCGCGCCGGGGTGCGGCGGTGCGTCGTCCCCGGACTTCTGCCACGCGTCCAGGAAGACTCCGGCCATCTTGCCGTACTCGGCGAGCTGGCTCATGACCTCCATCCCTGCGGGCCCGGCGGGCACTCCGCTCTCCACCAGGGCCCCGCAGAGCAGGGCGATGTCGGCGGCGACGCCCGCCGTCCGCTGGTGGGCGCGCAGGGTCCCGGTGAGCGCGGCGAGGCCCTCGATCCGGGTGTCGGCGGGGACCCGGTCGGCCAGCTGGAAGACCGCGCTGACGGCGGCGCGCAACTGGGAGGGCTGGTTCTCGGCGGCTTCGGCCACGGCGCCGATGGCGCCGCGGAAGTCTTCGATCATTCGGGCATCCTGGCACAGGCCACCGTCAAGCGGACCAATCGGCCTCCACGGGGGCGGGAGGGCGGAAGAGGCCCGCCGCCCGGCGGTACCGGCTCCCGCACCGGGCCCGCGGCCAGGCCTCCTCTCGCCCCGCGGGCGCGGACGCGGACGGACGGGAGAGGCCCCGCGACGGTCGTCGCGGGGCCCGTGTCACGTCTGTGCCGTGAAAGGTGTCAGAGACGGCAGGCGTAGATGTCCGTGACCAGGATGGCGCGCGCTCCGAGCGTCCACAGGTCGTCCATGATCTGCTGGGCGTCCTTGCGCGGCACCATCGACCGGACGGCGACCCAGCCCTCCCTGTGCAGCGGGGAGACCGTCGGCCCCTCCATGCCCGGGGTGAGCGCGACCGCCGGCTCCAGGCGTTCGGCGTGCACGTCGTAGTCCATCATCACGTAGTCGCGGGCGACCAGGACGCCCCGCAGGCGGCGGAGCAGCGTCTCGATCTTGGGGTCGTCCCCGGCACCGGTCGGCCGGATGACGACCGCCTCGGACAGCAGGATCGGATCCCCGAAGGTCTCCAGGCCGGCCTGGCGCAGAGTGGTGCCGGTGGAGACCACGTCCGCGACGGCGTCGGCGACGCCCAGCTGGACAGAGCTCTCGACCGCGCCGTCCAGGTGGATGACGCGGGCGTTGACGCCCTTCTCCGCGAGGTGGGCGCGCAGCAGGTCGTCGAAGGAGGTCGCGATGCGCTTGCCGTCGAGGTCGTCCAGGGTCATGCCCGCGCCGTTGGGGGCGGCGAACCGGAACGTGGAGCCGCCGAAGCCCAGCGCCAGGACCTCGTCCACGGGCGCGCCGGAGTCGCGCAGCATGTCACGGCCGGTGATCCCCGCCTGGAGGATGCCCTCGCCGACGTAGACGGCGATGTCCTTGGGTCGCAGGAAGAAGAACTCGGTGTCGTTGTCCGGGTCGACCATGACCAGGTCGCGGCTGCTCTTGCGCTGCCGGTACCCGGCCTCGCGCAGCATCTCGACGGCGGGTTCGGAGAGCTGGCCCTTGTTGGGCACGGCGATTCTCAACATGTCGGGCATGTTCGTGGCTTTCTGTTGGCTGTGCGTACGGGTGCGGAGACGTCCGGGCCGGTACGCGCCGCGGCGGGCGCGAGGACCGACCTACAGATGCTTGTAGACGTCTTCGAGCCGCAGGCCACGGGCCAGCATCAGAACCTGGAGGTGGTAGAGGAGCTGGGAGATCTCTTCGGCGGCCTGCTCGTCAGATTCGTACTCGGCGGCCATCCAGACCTCTGCGGCCTCCTCGACGACCTTCTTGCCGATGGCGTGGACGCCGGCGTCGAGCTGGGCGACGGTCCCGGACCCCTCGGGGCGGGAGCGCGCCTTCTCGGACAGCTCGGCGAACAGCTCTTCGAAGGTCTTCATGGTGTCTTTCCTCGACCGACAGATGCGGTACCAGGGTAGGCGGTCCGGTGGCCCGGCGTGGCACCGGGCCCAGGATGTCTCAGCATGTGGGCGGCGGTTTTCGCCACACACCCCATCGCGCTCCCCTCACCGGACCCGGCGGGCGGTGGCGCGAACGAGGGGTTTGGGCAGGAATCGGAGGAGTCCGGTCGCGATCTTGTACTGCCCGCCGGGGACCACGCTCGGGCGTCCGGCCGACCAGGCGATGAGCGACTCGCGGACGACCAGGTCCTTGGGAACGAACGCGAACGCGGGGAGCCCGCTCTCCTGGACGCCCAGGGTCATGTTGGTGCGGACGAAGCCCGACAGGACGACGGTGACGTGCACGTCGTACTCGGCGACCTCGGCTGCGACGCTCTCGCTCCACAGGGTGACGAACTTCTTGCCCGCGCCGTAGACGGAACCACCGGGGTTCGCGACGATCTCGCCCGCGAGGGAGGAGACGCTGATGACGCCGAGCTTGGCCGAGACCTCGCCGGCCCCGCGACGGGCGATCTGCACGGGCAGGACGGCGCGGGCCAGGTGGAGGACGGCGCGCACGTTGAGGTCGAGCATGGCGTCGATCTCGGCGGGCTCCTGCTCGGTGAAGGTCCCGCCGTCGCCGCGCCCGGCGTTGTTGACCAGCAGGTCGATGGGGGCCTCGGTTCCGCTGCCGTCTGCCCGGAGCCGGTGGGCGACGAGGGAGAGGCCCTCGTCGGTACCGAGGTCGGCGGCGAGCGGCTGGACGTGCACCCCGTAGCGTGTGGTGATCTCCTCGGCGAGCGTGTCGAGAACGTCCCCGCGCCGGGCTACCAGGACGAGGGAGTAGCCGCGTTCGGCGAGCCTGCGGGCGTACTCCTCCCCGATACCGGTGGAGGCTCCCGTGACCAGGGCGGTCCGGGCGTGGACGGGGGGCTCGGGGGTGTTCTCCGGTTCGCTCATCTTCCCAGGGTAGGACGGCAGCACAGCCGGTGGACGGGCGCGGTCCGGTCCGGTCGCGCGTGCGGGTACGGCGGAGGACGCGTCCGGGTTCCCGATCCTCCGGTGTGGTTCTCCACACCCTCCTCTGACCTGGTGTTTCATCGGAGGGCGGTCGCGTCGGCTCCCCCTGGCGGGTCTGAGGCGTTAGCGTTCGGGTATGTCCGAGATCCAGAGCCCTGCCGGACCCCTTTCCCCTCTCAGGCTGGAGGAGCGCCTGCGTGACACCAGGCTGTTCTTCAGCCAAGCACTACGGACGTTCCACGCGACCGGTTCGATCCTCCCCAGCAGTGCCGCGCTGGCGCACGCGATGGCCGACTACGTCCGCAACCGACCCGTTCCCGACAAGCCCTTGCGCATCCTGGAGGCGGGTGCCGGAACCGGTGCGATCAGCCGGGGGATCGCGGCCGCGATGATCCCCGGTGACACCGTCGACCTGGTCGAGTCCAACCCCGAGTTCGCCGCCCATGTCGAGGAGCTGCTCAGGAGCGACCCGGTGATGTCGCCGATCGCCGACTCCGCGACGGTGCACGCCAAGCTCGTGAACGACATGGGGACCGAGCGCCGGTACGACGTGATCGTGTCGGGTCTGCCCTTCGCCAACTTCACCGTGGACGCGGTCCGGGAGATCCTCGACTACTACTTCGAGGTCCTCGAACCGGGGGGCACCCTCTCCTTCTACGGCTACCTCTACACCAAGGAGGTCAAGGCGGTCATCGCCCGGCGCGAGGACTATCTCCGCCAGGCGCGTACGAGCTGGCTGGTCCAGGACTGGATCGACCAGTACGGCATCCGCTCCGACAAGGTGTTCGCGAACGTTCCGCCCGCGTGGGTGCACCACCTGCGCAAGCCCGAGAAGACCGACTGACCCCCCGATCCGTCAGCCGGGCCCGCCGCATGTGCGGCGGGCCCGACGTGTGTTCCGGGTCCCCGCACGCGGCGGCCGGCGGCCCGGGGACCCCTGCCGCGGGCCCGGGCGAGGTCCCGCAACGTGTTTCATGGCACCTCGTCCACGCCGGCGGACCAGGTGAGGGGGTCGCCCGTGGCGGATTCCTCCGGGACGGCGGGTCATCGGGGGCCCGCCCGGAAGAGTCGCAAGACCCTTCCTGCGACAGAGTGACACATTTGTGACCTGCCCCACTGAAATGTGATGTGCAGGGACCCATGGTGCGCGGGTAGTCTCGCGTTGACTTCCTAAGGGGCGGATCTTTGCAACTGGCACGACCAGTTTGCCCGCATGCAGGCTAAATGTTCCTGAGATCTATCTAAAGACCCCTGAAGCCCATCCCGCGCCACAAGCCCCGGATCTACCTTCATCACACCAGTCCCGTGTGAACCGGAAGCATGCTCGCAGAGTCCTACATTTCACCCATTTCCCCAGGTCATCGTGGACCAATGGAGGAGGCAGCGTGACGCTCACCCAGGCGGTCGAGACGACCCCGGAGACGCCGGAGGAGGACACCGTCCCCGAAGGCATGTCCGTGGACGTCCGGCAACGCGTCTCGGCCCTGGCCAGAACCTCACGTCTGCTGGTCGCCTGCGACTACGACGGCGCGCTGGCCCCGTTCGACCCCGCCGACGACGCCGGTGCGGCCAGGCGCCGTCCCGTCCCCGAGGCCGTTCGCGCGCTGCGCGACCTGGCCGACCTGCCCGGAACGGTGTGCGCGGTCATCTCCGCCCGCCCCCTCCGCGACCTGGCCGCCCTGTCCCGGCTGCCCTCCGAGATCCGCCTGGTGGGTGCCTACGGCACCGAGTTCGACACCGACCTCACCATCGAGCCCGACAGTATCGAGACCGGCCCCGGTGCCCCTCCCTCCGACAAGGCCGCCGCCCTGGCACTGCTCCGCGAACAGGTCGAGGCGACCGCCACCCTCTACATCGGCGGCGGTGAGGGCGAGGAGCCCGTCTTCGTGCAGCTGACCGGCGCCGACGCGGGCGTACGGGTCGGCGCGGAGCCCACCGTGGCCTCCCACCGGGTGGCCGACACCCCGGCCGCCGCGACCCTGCTGTCGGCGCTCGCAACCGAACGCCGCTCCTGGGTGTTCGGCGAGCGGCCCACCCCCATCGAGCGCATGTCGATGCTCTCCGACCAGGGCTCCGTCGCCCTGATCGGCCCGGACGCGCGCCTGCTGTGGTTCTGCCACCCCGAGCCCGACTCCAACGCCCTGTTCGCCGAGGTCCTGGGCGGCCGTTCGGCGGGAGTGTTCGCCATCGCGCCCGCCCACGGCGGGCGACCGCTCGGCCAGCGCTACCTGCCCGGCACCATGACCGTGCGCACCCGCTGGTCGCGGATGGACGTCACCGACTACCTCGCGCACGGCACCCCGCGGGGCCGCACCGACCTGGTCCGGGTGATCAGCGGCGTCACCCCGGCGACCGTGGAGTTCGCGCCCCGCCCCGACTTCGGCCGGGGCCCCGTGAGCATGACCGTCCGGGAGAACGGCCTCCTCGTGGAGGGCGCCGACTTCCCGATGGTGCTGTACTCGCCCGGGGTCGAGTGGGAGATCGACCACGACGGGGCGGGCGACGTCGCCCGAGCGGTCGTGCACCCCCGCTCGGAGCAGCCGGTGGTGTTGGAGCTGCGCTGCGGCACCGACTCCCTCGCCCCGTCCGCGCTGCCCGAGTCCGAGCGCCAGCGCACGTCCGGCGAGCACTGGTCGTCCTGGCTCGACGGCCTCACCCTTCCCGAGACCGCCCAACAGCTGTCGGCGCGTTCCGCCCTGACGCTGCGCGGCCTGTGCACACCGTCCGGCGGTGTGATGGCCGCGGCCACCACGTCGCTGCCGGAGGAGATCGGCGGCGTCCGCAACTGGGACTACCGGTACTGCTGGCTGCGCGACGGCGCGCTGACCGTGCAGGCGCTGGTGTCCCTGGGGTCGACCGCCGAGGCGGAGGGCTTCCTCGACTGGGTGCACGGGGTCGTGGACTCCCTGCCGAGCCCCGAACTGCTCGCCCCCCTGTACTCGCTGCGCGGCACCGCCCTGGGGCCGGAGGAGGTCATCGAGTCGCTGTCCGGCTACGCGGGTTCGCGTCCGGTGCGGATCGGCAACCTCGCCGACCGGCAGGTGCAGCTGGACGTGTTCGGCCCCGTCGTGGAGCTGATCGCACGTCTGTCGTCGGTGCGCGGCACCCTCGCGGACCAGGACTGGAACCTGGTGCGCGCGATGGCCGAGGCGGTGGCCCGGCGCTGGTTCGAGCCGGACCACGGCATCTGGGAGGAGCGCGACGAGCCCCGCCAGCGCGTGTACTCCAAGGTGATGTGCTGGGTGACCCTGGACCGCGCCGTCACCCTGGCGCGGGCGTACGGCCGCGAGGCGGACCCGTCCTGGCGCGAGCTGCGCGACGAGATCGCGGCCGAAGTGCTGGAGAAGGGCTGGAACGACGAGGCACAGGCCTTCACGACCGCCTACGACGGCACCGACCTGGACGCGGCGTCACTGCACATCGGCCTGTCGGGGCTGATCGACCCGGCCGACGAGCGGTTCCAGGCGACCGTGACGGCCGTGGAGGCGGAGCTGCGCAGCGGCCCGACCGTGTACCGGTACCACCGTGAGGACGGCCTTCCCGGTGGCGAGGGCGGCTTCCACCTGTGCACGACGTGGCTCATCGAGGCGTACCTGTTGACCGGGCGCCGTGCGGAGGCCGAGGAGCTGTTCAAGCACCTGGTGGACTGCGCCGGACCGACCGGGCTGATCCCGGAGGAGTTCGACCCGGTCACCGAGCGGGCGCTCGGGAACCACCCGCAGGCGTACTCGCACCTGGGCCTGATCCGCTGCGCCCAACTGCTCGACCGCATGTAGGGCGCGAACGCCCGGTGAAGGGGTCCGACGACAGGTCGTCGGACCCCTTCGCCATGTTCCGACCAGTGGGTGTTCTTGAAGGTCTTCGGGTCGGCGAGCGGCCGTCCAGGCGATCTCTCGCACAGCGATGTGCGACGGCCACCGCCGGGGCAGGTCAGACGAGGAGCACGGCGAGCAGTGCCGCGCCCAGGAGCGCGACGTAGGCGACCGCGTGGACGCGGTCGGGGATGCGGCCCACGACCCGCCGGGCGAGGGCGATGGTCGGCAGCGACCCGGCCAGAAGGGTGGCGGCCGCGACCACGTCCACGTAGCCGACCTGCCCCGCCGATCCGCCGGCCGCGTCCGCGCCGCCCGCAAGGGCGTACACGGCGGTGCCGACGACGGCGACCGGGAGGCTGAGCGGGTTGGCCATCGCGGTGGCGTTCGCCATCGGCAGGCCCCGGCGGCGCAGGAGCGGCACCGTCAGCACACTGCCGCCCACGCCCAGGCAGCTCGCCGCCGCACCGATGCCGACCCCTCCGGCGGTGACCGTGACCGGCCCCAGGCCACGCGGCTCCGTCCCTGCCGCCCTGGTGAGGAAGCCCTTGCGGACCACGCTGTCCACGATCGTGACGGCGAGGTACGCGGCGAACAGGAACCGCTGGACGGTGTCGCCGACGGCGAGGGCCCCGGCCGCGCCGATGAGCGCCCCCAGCCCCACGTACAGTGCCAGAGGCCACACGTACTCGCGTGCCAGACGTCCCGCCCGGTACTGGGCGACGGTCGCGCCGAGGGAGTTCACGACCATGACCGCGGTCGACGTGGCGACGGCGACGTGCATGGGGTCGCCCTCCGCGCCGCTCTGGGCCTGAGCGAACGCGTAGACGACCGGCACGGTCACGAAACCGCCGCCGAAACCGAACAGCACGGTCGTCAGGCCGGTCAGGACGCCGAACGCGAGGAGGGGGAGGACGTGGTCGATCACCCGCTCCACGCTAGGGGGAGAGGCGCTGTCCGGCATTCGACGCAATGACGTGTTCCTTCGCGGAACGGACAGCGCGGGTAGACTCCGGCGCGTGCGGAACACCCACGTGGACGAGGTGGACGGGATCGAACGCCCGGTCCTGGCCCTGGGCACCGATTATCCGACCGGCCACGTACTGGAGGCGCACCGGCACCGCCGCGTCCAGTTCCTGTACGGGGCGACCGGAGTGATGCGGGTCGAGACGGCGGACGGCTCCTGGACGGTTCCGCCCCACCGCGCGGTCCTCATCCCGGCCGGGACCGAGCACCGGGTCACCATGACGGGCGTCAGTACCCGGAGCCTGTACGCGGAGCCGGACGCCGTGCCCTGGTTCCCCCGCAGATGCCAGGTCGTGGACGTCTCGCCGCTGCTGCGGGCGCTGCTCCTGGCTGCGGTGGACATGCCGCCGAGGTACGACCCGCACGGCCGCGACGGGGCCCTCGTGGCGCTGCTGCTGCACGAGATCCGGGGGCTCGTGCCGCTTCCGCTGGACCTGCCGCTTCCCCGGCACGCGGGACTCCGGGCGCTCTGCGAGGGGTTCGCCGCGATGCCGCGCGTCCACGAACCGCCCGCCCGCTGGGCGGAGCGCTTGCACGTGAGCGAACGCACCCTGCACCGGATGTTCCTGGAAGGGACGGGGATGGGGTTCGCGCGGTGGCGGCAGCGCGCCTGCGTGCTGCACGCCCTGCCGCTCCTGGCCCGGGGCGAACCGGTGGCGCGGGTCGCCTCGGACCTGGGGTACGCCAGCCCGGCGGCGTTCGCGACGATGTTCTCGCGCGTGCTCGGCGCGCCTCCCCGGGACTTCCGCTCGGCGTCCGGGTGACCGCCCCGGGCAGGGGCGGCCTGCCCGGGACGGAAACGCCGTTCGGCGTCGGCGGCCCGGGGCGCGTCAGGTCATGTGCGGCTCCTGCCCAGGGCCCGCCCGATCACCCGCAGCCCCTCCTCCATGTTCCGCTCCATGACAGGGGCCAGCCCGTCGGGGAGCACGTCGCGGCTCCAGACGAGGCGACAGCCGTCCTCCCCCTCCGGGACCACCGTCATCGACGCGTTGTCGTGGGCGAGCCCGTCGACCCCGCCCACAACGGCGTAGGCGATCCGGCGCGACTCCCCGTCCGAGGAGACCAACCTCTCGCGGACCACCGTGCCGTCGGCGAAGACGACCTCCCGTACGTCCCCGCCCTCGGCACGGGAACTCGTGACGAAACCCGGTGCCATGCGGACCGGCCCCGAGGCGAAGTCGGAGACGACCGACCACACCTCCTCGGCGCCGGCGTCGATGGTCACCTGTGTGCGCACGTACGCCATCAGACCCTCACCCTCCCTGTTCGTTCCTGAGCGCGGAGCGGCGTCATCCGAGGGCCACCACACACAACACGTGCCCCTCGGGGTCGGCGAGCACGGTCCACTCGCCCTTTCCGGGCTGGAACCCGAGGCGGGCCGAGCCCGCCGTCGCCCGGCGTGACGACTCTCCCGTCACCTCCGGTGTCCCAGTCGGCGAAGCTCCGGTGGAACTCCGCGAGTGCGACAGGCTCTGCGCAGTCGAGGACGGTCGCGCTCTGCGCGGCTTTCCTTGGCATACCGATCTCTCCTTCGTGGGGGCGTCGGGACCAGCCTGGCCGCGATCGCCCGCCCCGTCTTGAAGATCCTTGCGGCGGATCGTGGTGCGGCCCCGTGTCGGTGGTCGGCGCTAGCGTGGGCCGCCATGATCGAGACCATCGGGGTCGCCTCCGGCGAAGACTTCTCTGTCGCCTCGGTGACCTGCAGGAACGACCACAGGCGTTGGTCGGATCCAGAGGTACGGGACCACCACGGCATGGTGCTGGTACGTCGGGGCCGGTTCCGGCGCAGCCACGGCGGGGAGTCCGTCGACGTCGACCCGACCCTGGCTTACCTCGCGGAGCCCGGCGCGGAGGAGCGTTTCGCCCATCCGGACGGCGGGGACGCGTGCACGTCGATCGTCTTCTCCCCGGGGCTGTGGCAGAGCATGACGGACGGGGAGCCGGGCCGGGTCACCAGGTCCGCCGTCTACGTCGACGCGCGGATCGACCTGGCGCACCGCCGCACCCTCGCCGCCGCGCCCGACGTCGGCTACGCCGTGGCCGAGGAGCTGGTCCTCCTGCTCCGGGGCGTGGTCGAGCAGGTGGTCGCGGCACCTCCGGCGCACCCCTCCCCTGCCCGGGACCGTGCGCTCGTCGCCGGGGCGCGCGAGGCCATCGGGGAAGGCCATCGGGCATCCGCCGCGCTGATCCCGCTGGCCGGGCTCCTCGGCGTCTCGCCGTACCGGCTCAGCCGGGCCTTCACGCGTGAGACGGGTGTGTCACTGACCCGGTACCGGAACCGCGTCCGCGTCGGCCGCGCGCTGGACAGGTTGGAGGGAGGGGAGGAGAGCCTGGCGGTTCTCGCCGCCGACCTGGGGTTCGCGGACCAGGCGCACCTGTGCCGGACCGTCCGGGAGCACGTGGGGCACACCCCGACCTCGTTGCGCACCCTCCTCGCCGGCGACGGACCCGGCTCCACCCGGCGGGAAAGAACCTGGCCGGCCAGGTCTGGAAATGCGGGGGCACGAGGGTTCCGGCCGCCAGAAGAGGAAACACCCTAGTCGGCCACGACGGGCCGCAGGGCAGGTGTGCCTGGTTCAGCAGCGAGGTCGGCGCGTCGACGAGCGCCTGGCCCGACGGACGGGACCGCGCCACCGGAGGGGCAGCCGGGCGACCACCTCAACCGTGGTGCGCCGGCCCCCGGAGGGCGTTCGGGGTGCGGTCCGGCGGGTCGGCCTCTCCTGGGGCGGGGGCCGACCCGCCACCCCTGGTGCCACGCGGAGCCCGGCCGGGATGGGCCTGGTGGACCCCGACGTGATCGGGCTGGACGGGATGCCCGTCATCCGGCAGATGGTCAAGGGCGACAACCCGCACCGGGAGCGAGGCCTGGCCTACCTCGGGACCTACACGATCCCGAGGGCGAACCGCAGTGTCGTCGTGAGGGTCCAGTGCTTGGAGGGGCAGCCCACGGGTGTGCGTGAGGCGTCTGTGCTGCCGCGTTTCCTCCAGCAGTACAGGGGCGGGGCCGCTTCTCCGGACGAGGCGATGGCGGCCTGGGCGCAGCACCCCTACGCCCACGGAGTCACGGGCGGGCACCCGCGCAACCACGCCGACGACCCGGCGTGGGACCCCCACTTCCCGGACCACCCGCTCTCGCGTGCCCGAAGGCTCCTGGGGTCGCTGGCGTACTCGATCAGGGCCGACGCGTCCTTCAAGGCGCAGCCCGCGTTCTGGCCCGAGAACTGACGGCGACCGCCCCGTCTGTGGGGCGACAGGGGGCGTGCGGCGGGACCCACTCGGCCCGCCACCTCCTCGGAACCGGCCGCGGGGATGGGAACGTACAGGTGCGCGCCGAGGTCCCGGACGAGCGGCTGCTGGTGTACCGGGGAGGGGTGGGAGCGGCTGTGCGCGTTCCTCGGCACGGAGGTCCCGGAGGGGCCGTTCCCCCACCTCGACGACACCGCGGCGATGCTCGCACGGCAGGAACCGCACTTCGGCGGTGGTACCGCCGTCTGAGTCGGCGGGGCGGCCCCTGGGTGGACCGCCCCGCAGTCGGACCGCGACTACACGATCTGCTCGGGGATGGCGGCGACGAGGCCTCCGTCGATGATCAGGTCCTGGCCGTTGACGTAGGCCGCCTCGTCGGAGGCGAGGAAGGCCACCGCTCCCGCGACGTCCTCGGAGGTGCCCAGGCGACCCGCCGCAACGGCGGTCACGACGCCCTCGTGCTCCTCCTCGGGGATGGCGGAGTGGAACATCGGGGTCTCGATGTAACCGGGGCTCACGGAGTTGACCCGGATGCCTCTGGGGCCCAGCTCGGCGGCGAGGGTGTGCGAGAGGTTGTGCACCGCGGCCTTGGTGGCCGCGTAGAGGGTGGCGCCGGACATGCCCCGGTGCAGGGTCCACGATGCGTTGATGACGATCGCCCCGTGGCCGACCAGCAGGGGGAGGGTCTTCTGGACGGTGAAGAACACGCCCTTGACGTTGATCTCCGTGAGCCGGTCGAACTCGGCCTCGGTAACGTCGCCGATCGGTTGGAAGGACGCGACGCCCGCGTTGGCGAAGACCACGTCCAGCCGCCCGAACCGCTCCTTGATGCGGGCGGCCAACACGTCGAGGTCGTCGAGGTCGGCCGCGTCGCCGCGCACCGCGAGCACGCGGTCCCCTCCGTCGAGGCCCTTGACCGCGGCGTCGAGGCGGCCCTGGTCGCGCCCGGTGATCACCACCCGCGCGCCCTCGTCCAGGAACCTGCGGGCGGCGGCCAGGCCCATGCCGCTCGTGCCGCCGGTGATGAGCGCGGTCCTACCGTCGAATCGTGCCGTGTGGTTGGTCATGGTTCGAGCGTCCCACCGGGCCTCGGGGACGAACAGGGCTCGTTGATCCAGGGTGTGGCACCACCAGGCTCGGCGGTGGGTCGGGCCGCCTGACCGGTCGGCCCGGCCGGTCGGGGGCCGGACGGCAAGGGGCCGTGAGGTCAGGCCGGGGTCGCCGCCGGGGCCAGGGCCAGCTGGGCGAGCCGCTCGCCGGTCCCGGTGCCCGGGCGCGGGTTGTACAGCTCCAGGGTCCAGTCCGGGCGGTCGGCCACCGTCAGTGTCGTCTTGTCGAAGACCAGGTCACCGGCTTCGGGGTGCAGCACCGCCTTCACCGTCTGGACGTGGTCACCGACGTCGTGGCGTGCCCACAGCTCGGCGAAGTCGGAGCTGACGGTGCTGAGATCGTCCACGATCCGGACGAACTCGGGGTCGTCGGGGAAGCGGGCCGCGTCGGCGCGGAAGGCGGCGACGACATCCGGGGCCGCCGACGCCCAGTGGACGTGCATGGCGCGGTACCGGGCGTTGGTGAAGAAGGTGACGAGGCAGTTGTGGTCGGTCCCGCCGTAGCCGAACACGGTGCGCGCCGTGCCGTTGAGGACGAGCAGGTTCCAGTACCGGTCCCGCAGCATCGCGGGGCGCGGCATCCACGCCTCGATCAGGTTGCGCAGTTCGGGGGGCACGGAGGTGGCTTCGGGCCCGCCGTCCCGCGGCGGGTTGACCCCGGCGAGTGTGTACAGGTGGATGCGCTCGGGACCGTTCAGGTGCAGGGCCCTGCTGATCGCGTCGAGCACCTCGGCGGAGACGTTGATGTCGCGCCCCTGTTCGAGCCAGGTGTACCAGGAGACGCCGACCCCGGCGAGGACGGCGACCTCCTCGCGTCTGAGCCCGGGTGTCCGGCGCCGGCCCCCGGCCGCCATGCCGACGTCCTCGGGGGTGAGTCTGGCCCTGCGGGTACGTAGGAAGTCGCGGAGCTGGTCGCGGCGGGCCCGAGCCGCGGCAGGAGTTTCGCTGGCCATGCGCCATGGTAACCGGGCGGTTCCCGGCCGTGCGGAGCGTTCGGGAGCCGGGGCGGCCGTGGGCTCGTGCCCACGGCCGCCGCGTGTGTACGGAGAGTCGGCCGATCCGTGGCCGGGTGGTCAGTCGAAGAGCTGTTCGGTGCTCTGGATGGTCGCGGAACGGCGGATCCATGTCTCCAGGACGTCCAGGTCGGTGCAGGATCCGATCCGCCGGCGGACCTCGTCGGAGACCTTGAGGCCCCGGGCGTCGAGGATCAGGACCACGTTGCGGGCCGCCTCCTCCGCGCGGCCTTCCTCGCGGCCGATGCCGACGTACTTGCGGGCGAAGTCGCTCTGCCATTCCCAGGTGTCCACGGCCATCAGGTCCTCCAGGTATTTCCGGGCCGCGTGGGAGCGCCCGGCCAGTACGTAGTCATAGTAGAACGCTCGGCGATCAGGGGATATGGCGTTCAGGGCGTCCATCGCCGCGTCCAGGGTGCGAAAGTCGTCGTCGCCGTGCGCCTTGGCCGACAGCACCGCGAGTTCGGGCATGTCCCTCGCCTGGGGTCCGGATCGGTGACCACCGGAATCTCGGAGGGACCCACCACGGAGGGGGTGACGGTGTTGCCCGGGTGGCCGAGGGGGATCAGGCCCGCGCAGTCCCGTGCCGCGTCGTCGGTGGGGCACAGCACCAGCAGCACGGTCGGGCACCGGAGCTGTTCGCGGACGGTGGCCAGATACACCGGCCAGGTCCAGAACTTGTCCGGGTCCCACTTGGTCTGGCGCTCCACGACCACGGCCAGGACGTTCTCGGTGCCGTCGCGCAGCAGGACGGCGCCGTCGGGCGTGTAGGGGCGAGGTGCGCTGTCGGTGCACTCCGCCGAGGTCAGCACCACCTCCGTGTGTTCGGGCGGGTCGAAGCCGACCGCGTCCCGAAGGAGCGGGATCACCACTTCCGGGGCGTTGCGGATGAGCTTCAGGGGTATCTCGTGTTCTTCGCCGGGCACGGGTGTCCTTGCTGTCGAGGGGTGGCGGGTCCGTGGGGGTCCACGGCCCCGGGGGCGGGTTCGGGTCAGCGGCTTCGGTCGCGATGCGGAGCCGGAGGTGCGGTGTGCTACGAACGGGACCGCAGGCGGGATGCGGGGCGCGCGGTGCGGACACCGCGTCCCGGGCGGGAGGTGCGACGGACACGGGTTCGGACACGGGTTGCGGTGCGGGTTCGGTGGCGAGGAGGTCGCCGGAGGGTGGCAGGTCGCGGTGGGACCAGCCGCACAGGCGGGCCGTGGCCTCGGCCTGGACGCGGTCGAGTCCGCGTGCGCGCTCTCGGTCGGGTTCACGCTCGTGCGCGGCGTAGTAGGGCCTGACCAGGGCGAGTTCGTCGGCGGGCAGCCGTTCGGGGGCGGGGGCCAGGCGGGGCGCCGGGACAGGGACGGGCGCGGAGGTGGAGGACGCGAGAGCGTGCGTCCTGGCCTGGGGGAGCGGGGCGTAGCGGCGCACCCGGGTCGAGCGGTGGCGTCGGCGGGCGTGGCGACCACGGGGTGCGCGGAAGAGGGCCTTCACGGAGCCCAGGGCAAGGCTGAGGAAGGCGGCGCTATAATGGCGCATGCTGGCAATTTCCTTGTCTTTGAAGGGTTGAAGGTTGTCGGCCACGACCCCGGGCGGCACTAACCGCTGCGGGGTCTTCACATGGATTGATTTGTGTGATCAGAACACATATTAGGGCACGGTCGGAGTGGAGAGACGCATTACCGAGAAGTAGTGTATTCGCCTTTCCAGGAGGCGCGTTTCCCCAGGCCAGAAGGATGGCACAGCCCCCCAAGGCAGCAGAATTCGTTACTTTTGCCCAAATTGGTCACCTTTTTCAACCTTTTCCTATAGCGCGGAATGACCGGTCCGCTTTTTACACACCCGACGGATCTACCAATCCTGAAAGGCCGCGTGCGTGCGAAACCGGCCGGCCGCTCGAAGAGCCGTTCCCGGACCTCGCCGGTCACGGTGGAGCCGCGTGCGTCGAGGAGGAGAACGGTGCGGGCCGCCTCCTGCGCCCGACCCTCCTCACGGCCGAGGCCCTCCGCGCCATGGACCGAACCGGGTGCGTGTTACCGCCAGGGGGAGACAGCGGCCGGCAGACCGGCGATGATCCCCGGGGCGAGGTTCACGGGTTCTCCCTCGGCCGGTTACGTCGGCCACGCCTGGCCCGTCATCACCCATGACGGAACTCGCCTGCGGGAGGTACTACGACGACGAGCAGCTCACCGCCCTCGTGGCGCAGATCGCCCTCATCAACGCGTTCAACCGGATGGGCGTCCCCTTCCGGCAGGCGGGAGGCGGGTACGTTCCCGGACAGCACGGCCAGGTCGCCGGTGTGGCCTGAGGGTCTCCGCCCTCGATGATCTCGTACCGGCAGCGAGTTCGGGCGCCCGAACTCGCTGTCGGTGCAAGCGTCACGGCAGGTCGGGCGGGGCTGCGGACCCTTCCGATCACCGCACCGGCACGGACATCACGGCCGGCGCGGCGGCCGGGTGCGCGGGCCCTCCTCCAGGCGGGCCCGCACGTCCGGCCACTCCGCCCGCAGCACCGAGAAACCCGCCTCGTCGTCCACCCTGGTCACGAAGTGCGTCCAGATGTCGGGGTCGAGCGCCTGCGTCCGCCACCCCGCCCGGTACGCCTCCCCGACCGGTGTGTCCGAGGCGGATTGTAGTGTTCGACCACATATCGGACACCGGAGGGACCGAGCGATGGCCACCACCGACACCGTCCTCACCAGGCGGGCACTCAACCGCGCCACCCTGGCCCGCCAGCTCCTCCTACGGCGCGAGGACCTTCCGGTCACCGAGGTCGTCACCCGCCTCGCCGGGCTCCAGGCACAGACCACCCACACGTGGTACGCCGGTCTGGAGAACCGGGTCGAAGGGCTGGCCCCCGAGACGGTCGGGCAGCTCCTCACCGAGGGCGCTCTCGTCCGTGTCACCCTCATGCGCGGCACCCTCCACCTGGTCACCCCCGAGGACTGCCGGTACCTCCGGCCGACCGTCCAACCGGCCATCGACCAGGTCATCGCGCACAGCACCCACGGCCGGGCCACCCGGGGCCTGGACCCCGACGAGATCGCGGCGGCCGGGTACGAGATCCTCAGTCGAGCCCCGCTCGACCTGCGAGAGCTCGGTGCCCGGCTCAACGAACGGTGGCCCGGGGTCGAGGGGACCCACCTGGCGCAGGTGGTCAAGGCGCGCCGGCCCATGCTCCAGATCCCGCCACGCGGGGTGTGGGGCGCCTCCGGCCCCGCCGCGCTCGCGCCCGCCGACACCTGGACGGGGTTGCCCATGGACGCCTCGCCGGACCCTGAGGGGATGGTGCTGCGCTACCTGGCCGCGTTCGGCCCGGCCGGGGTGAAGGACGCGCAGGCGTGGTCCGGCCTGACCCGGCTGGGCGAGGTGTTCGACCGGCTGCGCGACCGGCTCGTGGTGCTGCGCGGCGAGGACGGCAGGGAGCTGTTCGACCTCCCCGACGCCCCTCGCCCGGGGGAGGAGACCGCCGCGCCGGTGCGCCTGCTGTACGACTTCGACAACCTGCTGCGCGGGCACGCGGACCGCAGCAGGGTCATCTCGGACGACGACCTCAAGAGGCTCGCTTCCCGCAACGGGATGCCGCCCGCGACCGTGCTGGTCGACGGGGAGGTGCGCGCCTCCTGGAAGGTGGTCCGGACCACCCGGGACGCGGTTGTCGAGGTCGTCCCGTTCGCGGAGATCAGCGGTGCGGACCGCGAACAGGTGGAGGTGGAGGGGCTGCGGATGCTGCGGTTCCTCGCCTCGGACCGGGGCGGGCACGACGTCCGGTTCGCCCCACAGGCCTGACCACGGCGCGGAGCCGTGTCCGGGGACGTGGGCGCCCCGGGGCCGCGGGGAGACGGAAGAGTGCGGGTCCCGGCGGCGCGCAAGGACGCAGGTGGCCCGGAAGGCGCAAAAAGCGCAGGAGGCGCGCCCACGAGTCCGTTCCGAATACCCCCCGTACGACCTCCGAACGGACCCTCGGCCCCGACCGCGCCTCCGTTCCCCGCCTTTCCCGCGCCGCATGCCCGCAGACCCGCGGGAGCAGGCAACGGTGCCCGTTATCTACGCACGTAGGCGACCACGGATACAACGTGCGGGTATGGAAGGATTCACGGGTGACTGATGAGTTCCGCGCCGCGTTCCAACGGGTGCTCGACACCGCCGCCAGCCAGGCACCCGGGTTCCCCGCAGCCGTGCACGACGTGTTCAGGCTGTCCTCACAGGTGCCCTCGGAAGAACTCGCGATCGCGATGGAGGCACTCGCCCCCGTCCTCGGCGACTCCGAACGGGTCGCGGGCATCGCCGCCGACCTCTCCGTCCTGGCCGGAGCCCTGGTCGAGTCGGGTGCTCCGGCGGGAGAGGTGGGGCTGGAGGTACTGAGACAGCTCGGAAGTTACGGTCAGGCCGCAGTCGCCTTCATGCACGCCTGGGACAAGACCGGCGGCGGTCCCCTCCCCTCGCCCACCGAGGTGTCCGGGCCGGAAGAGCAGCGCGTCGAGGAGGTACTCGGCGACAACGCCCCCCTGGCCACCATCGGCTGGTGGACCTCCCTCCGCTACGGCCTGGCCGCCAAGGCCATGCTCGGCGACCCCGCCGTGCGCGCCGCCGTGCGCGCCGACTCCAGCGCGCTGGACGGGCTCAGCCAGATCACCCACGCCCTCTCCACGCAGCTCAGCGAGTTCGTCGAGGTGAGCGAACTCCTGCGGATGGCCGAGGCCGACACCGCCCTGGTCCTCGACCGCGCCTCGTGGCGGGGTTTCCGGGTGCGCTTCGACGGCATCAGCGACAACTTCCAGCTCCACACCCTTCTCGCGGACGCGCTCATCGGCAAGGAGGGCCGCCTCGTCCCGGGCACCCGGCCCGACCCGCGCTGGACCTCCGCGTGCCTGAACGCCCCCGCCGACCCGCTCGCGGACGTGGTGCGCGGCGAATGGGACCTGGTCGGCGGCAACGGTGAATGGGTCGGCAACGAGGCCCGCCCCGGCGACATCCCGGTGGTCGACGGCGAACGCGTGCTGGTGCTGGAGCCCCAGACGCTCACGCACTCGTGGAAGGCGGGGCGCAAGCACCCGCACGTCCCCGGGTCGCTGGAGGTGCTGGAGGAGCTGCGCCATGACGAGGCCGCGGCCTGGTGGGCACGGCTTCACCCCGCAGGTTCGGTACGCCACCCGCTGGCTCCGCCGATCGAGAACGAGGACACCGGCACGCACCGCAGGCCGCCGCGCCACTTCGGGGTGGCCGCGCACTACGCGGAGGTGGACTCCGGGCCGATGTCGGCGGCGTTCGCCGCCCTGGACGCGGAGAGCCTGAAGGAGGACCCCTTCGCCCCGGGCGGGCCCGGGAGCGGGGACGAGGACAGCCGCCCGGCCGGTTTCGGTGACCGGGACGGGGGCGGCGCTGGTGCGGGGTTCGGCGCGGAGCCGCCCGTGCCGACGGCGCCGCCGTCGCTGGAGGACCCGTGGGGGGTGCCGCCGGAGTTCCGTGACGACTACGGCAGCGGGGCCTTCCCGGAGCCGGAGGACGCTCAGGAGACGCCGTTGTTCGGGGACTCGCCGCCCCCGTCCGGCGCTCCCACTCCGTGGAGGAGCCCGCGGGACCACCGGGACGGAGCCGGTCCCGCAGGCGCGCCCGACCACGGAGGTCTGCCCGGTGCCCGCGACGAACTGGGGTTGCGCGACGAGTCCGCCGCCCGCTTCGAGCCCGGCGAGGGCGACCGCTTCGGGTTCCGCAACGAACCCCCGTACGACGGTGCGCCCGGACACGGGTCCGCCTTCGGGGCGCACGACGGACCCGAGGCGCACCCGTGGGGTGCCGACCCCCCGCCGCCCGCCGTGCCCGCGCTGCCCTCGGCGCATCCCGACCCCCACCAGCGGGGGGACGAACCGCTGCCCCACTCCCCCGCCGCCGAGGACGACCCCGAGGTCCGGCCCGAGCCCGAGCAGCGCGCCGAACAGCGGCCGCCGGGCGCGCACCTGCTGCCGCCGATGCCCCCGGGCGTCTCGGACAGCTGGTCATGGGCCCCCGGCTGGAAGTGGCCCACCCCGCCCGAGCGCTGAGCCCGCAAGGCCGGGGAACCGGCCCGTTCGTCCACCTCGTCGATCGGCACGCCGCGACCGTCGCCGGTTCCAGGGGGCCTGGCCGGGGCTTCACCGTCCCCGCCGGATGGGTGCCGCGGACCCTTCTGCGAGACCCGGTCCCGCACATGACACTTGTCATCTCCGGTCGGTTGCACCTCTCACACGGACGCGGTGACTCCTACGACTTTCGGCGGTCCACCGGCTGGGCGATCCTTGGTACATGGCGACGACGCAGAAGGACACCTCCGACAACCCGGACCACTCCGACCCCGACACGACGGCGGGGGCCGCGGCCGACGGCAGGACCGCCGAGCAGATCGAGAAGGAGCGCAAGCAGGAGGAGGCCCGCGAGGCCCTGCGCGCCATGAAGCCCTGGAAGGGCAAGGCGACCCGCCAGGACAAGGCCCTGTTGTTCACGGTCGTCGCGATCCCCGCGTTCTTCATGGCGTTGACCCCGCTGAAGCCCTTCCTGATCGCCGAGCACCCGGTCGGGCTCGCCTTCGTGACGGGCAGCAACGCGGCGGTCGGCGCGGCCTCGGCCTTCGCCCGCATCGGTGAGATCCCGCTGTGGCTCGTGATCGTCGCGGGCGTCGTCGGCAAGATCAAGGTCGACTGGCTCTTCTGGTGGGTGGGCAGGCTCTGGGGTCGGGGTTTCGTCAACCTCATCGCGCAGGGCGACAAGGCGCAGCGGTTCGCGGACAGGGCCGAGGACATGAACCCCTGGATCATCAGAGCCGCGGTCCCGCTGTCGTACCTTCCGGGCGTACCCGCCCTCTTCGTGTACGTCATCGCGGGTTGGACCGGCATGCGCCTGCGAACCTTCCTTCTGCTGGACGCCCTCGGCGCCCTGATCCTGACCTCCACGGTCGCCGGGATCGGCTACGCGGCGGGACAGACCGGGGTCGACATCGTCCTGGCCGTGGACAGGTACGCCCTGTGGGTCACGCTCGCGATCGTCTTCGTGATGGCCTTCCTCCCGGTGGTCAAGCAGATGCGCCGGGCCAAGGCCGAGGAGGCCGCCAAGGCCCGGAAGGCCGCCGAGGCGGAGCAGGCCGGAGAGCCCACCCCCACCGACGGCCCGGACAGCTCCGGGACCAACGGCGGCAGTGCCTCCTCGGACGACGCTGCGGGGGTCGACGCCGGGGCTCCAGGAGCCCGCACCTGAAGGCGGCCCGGCCCCGGGGGCACGCCCTCGACCAGCCACGGCGCCCGGGGCCCCGACCAGGCCAGACCTGGTCACACACACGGTGGTGATACGCGACTAGGCTGGCGTTCGGCAATCGGACACCCCGGGCGAGCCGTCTGCGCTGGGTGCGTCACAAACACACTCAAGGAGATCCCGTCATGGGACAACGACACTTCGATCTGGTGGTCCTCGGTGCTGGTCCGGGCGGCTACGTGGCGGCGATCCGCGCTGCCCAGCTCGGCCTCAAGACCGCTGTCATCGAGGAGAAGTACTGGGGCGGCGTGTGCCTCAACGTGGGCTGCATCCCCTCCAAGGCGCTCCTTCGCAACGCCGAACTGGCCCACCTCTTCAACAACGAGGCCGACTTCTTCGGCATCAAGGTCGAGGGCAAGGTCGAGTTCGACTACGGCAAGGCGCACAGCCGCAGCCGTGAGGTGGCCGACGGGCGCGTCAAGGGCGTCCACTACCTCATGAAGAAGAACAAGATCACCGAGATCGAGGGGCGCGGCACCTTCACCGACGACCGCACGGTCGAGGTCCTCGACGGCGACGGCTCCACCCAGACCGTCACCTTCGACCACGCGGTGATCGCGTCGGGCTCCTCCACCAAGCTGCTGCCCGGCACGGAGCTGTCCGAGCGGGTCGTCACCTACGAGGAGCAGATCCTCGACGAGGACCTGCCCAAGAGCATCGTCATCGCGGGCGCGGGCGCCATCGGCGTCGAGTTCGCGTACGTCCTGGCCAACTACGGTGTGGACGTCACCATCGTGGAGTTCCTCGACCGCATCGTCCCCACGGAGGACGAGGAGGTCTCCAAGGAGATCGCCCGCGCCTACAAGAAGCTCGGCGTCAAGGTCATGACCTCCACCCGGGTGGAGTCGGTCGAGGACACCGGCAAGGGCGTCCGCGTCCACGTCACCACCGCCGACGACAAGAAGCAGACCCTGGAGGCCGACAAGCTCCTCCAGGCCATCGGCTTCGCCCCCAACGTCGAGGGCTTCGGCCTCGACAAGACCGGGGTGGAACTCACCGACCGCGGCGCCATCGCCATCGACGGCCGGGGGCGCACCAACGTCCCGCACATCTTCGCGATCGGCGACGTCACCGCGAAGCTCGCCCTGGCCCACGTAGCCGAGGCGATGGGCATCGTCGCCGTGGAGACGATCGCGGGCGCGGAGACGCAGGAGATCGACTACAAGTTCGTCCCCCGGGCCACCTACTGCCAGCCGCAGATCGCCAGCTTCGGCTACACCGAGAACGAGGCGCGGGAGGCCGGGTACGACGTCCGGGTCGCCAAGTTCCCGTTCATGGCCAACGGCAAGTCGCACGGGCTCGGCGACACCCGCGGCTTCGTCAAGGTGCTCTCCGACGCCAAGTACGGGGAGATCATCGGCGCCCACATGGTGGGCCCGGACGTCACCGAGCTGCTGCCCGAGTTGACCCTGGCCCAGCAGTGGGACCTGACCGTGCACGAGGTGTCGCGCAACATCCACGCGCACCCCACGCTCAGCGAGGCCGTCAAGGAGGCCGTGCACGGCCTCTCCGGGCACATGATCAACCTGTAGCCCCGAGCACGCGCGGAGCCGCGCGGCAGGGCCCCCGCCCCCGGGTACCGGCGGGGGACCCTGCCGCGCGGTCAGCGGATCAGGTCGTCGACGATGTTTCCCAGGCCGACGCTCTCGTAGTGCGCCCGGGCCATCTCGATCTTGGTGAACACGTCCTCGTAGCCGGTCTGGACGCCGTCGTCGTCCACGTAGACCATGGCCCCGCTGATGTTGAAGAACGTGACCATGTGGTCGCAGTCCTCGGGGACCGCGAGCGTGTGGATCTCCCCCGGCGGCTCGTACACGAAGTGGCCGGCCTCTGCCACCCACGGGTGCTCGTGGTAGTGCCACTTGCCCTCGATGACGTAGCCGAACACGGCGCCGGGGTGACGGTGCCGGGAGACGATCCCGGACGCGGTGACCTTGAGCAGGTTGCACCACTGGCCCGTCACGGTGTTGAGCATCAGCGGCCGGAACCAGACGTTCGGCGCCTGTGGGACCCACATGCGGGGGTCCTCGGGGACCGCGGGAATGGCGATCTCGGCGGGGATGCCCGGCGACGGTGCGATGCGCACGGGCTCGTTGGCGGATGCGGCGTTCGGTGACACGGTGTCCTCCCTGCTGTGCCACGCGGCTCCGTGGCCGGTGTGGCTCGGTGTGGCCGGGTTCGCTGGTGTTGCGCCCCGCGTTGTCGCGTCTGCCGTTCCTCCCATGGGAAAAGCACCTGGGGAACTGTCCGCCCCGCCGGGTGGCCGGGTGATGGCGGCGGCTCCCGGGAGCGTCTGTGGCACGCGGTTCCGTAGCCGCGCCGCCCCTGTGACGCGGGGGTGTGCGCCCGTGATCCGGCCGGCGGGATCCGGGGCACCGTGCGTCCGGGACCGCGCGTGGTCCGGTCAGGCCGCCAGGTACCCCCCGTCCACGGGCACGACCGCGCCCGTCACGAACCCTGCGTCGGGCCCGCACAGGAAGTCCACCGCGCCCGCGACCTCGCTCGGACGGCCCCAGCGGCCCATCGGCGTCCGGTCGAGGATGCGCGCCTCGGCCTCGTCGTCCTCCCGGATCCCCGCGGTCAGGTCGGTGCTGATCCACCCCGGCGCGACCGCGTTGACCCGGATGCCCTCCGCCGCCCACGCGACCGCCAGCGACCGTGTGAGCTGCGAGATGCCGCCCTTGCTCGCGCTGTAGCCGGGCACCAGCGGACCGCCGAAGTAGCTCAGCATCGACGCGATGTTGACCACGCACCCGCCCGAGGCGGCCAGCGCAGGACGGGCGGCCACGCACGCGCGCATCACGGACGTCAGGTTGACCTCCACGACCCGGGCGAACACGACCGGGTCGAACTCGTCCCCGCGCCGGATGATCCCGACCGCGTTGACCAGGGCGTCGATCTCCGCGAACCCTCCCAGGTAGGCCTCCAGGGCAGCGCCCCCGGTCACGTCGACCTCGGAGACCGCAGCCCGCCCACGGAGCGCGGGCGGAGCGCCACCCGCCCGCAGTCCGCCCACGGCGACGTTGTCGCCGCGTTCGACGAACCGCTCCGCTATGGCCGCGCCGATGCCGCTCGTACCGCCGACGACGACGACCGTGCGGGGGCGGTGCGCGTCGCCCCGACTCCCTTCGGTGCCCGGGTGCTGGCCTTCCATGGCTCCTCCGACTCTGCGGCCGACGGTCTCACGCCGGCATGGGGTGTGTGGGGATCGCGGTGTTGGGGATCCGGTGCGGTGGTCTCCGCGGGCTTCCGCCCCGGGGCCGCCGGGCGACCGCCGACGCTGTCAGGGGCACCGGAGGGTGTCCGCGCCGGTGTGGGCGGAGCCGACGGGTTCACGGGGCCCTACTCGGGTTCGGGGGCGACCAGGGCGTCGATCCAGTACTCGCGCGCCAAGGCGTCCACCCCCATGGGCGAGACTCCGCGCAGGTGGACGACCATGTCGTCGGTACCGGCGACGCGCCCGTGGTTCTGGAGTCGGAGGATGTGGTACCGCTCGGGCACGAACCCGAGGACCACGTCCACGTCGAACCTGCCGCGCTCGTCTGGGGTGTCGCCCAGCCCCGGCTCGGCCTTGCCGATCGCCTGGAACCCGAGCCACCCCTGGTACAGCAGCACGGCCAGGGCCACCACCGCGATCCTGCGCAGGGCCGTGCTCCTGAGGGCCCTAGCCCACGTCGACGGGGCTGTCCGAGTCGACACGGGCCCCACCCCCCGTCGCCGCCACGCCCGAGAGCAAGTCGTTGATCCGGGCGACCTTGTCCCGGAACTCCGGGAGGTCCACCGCCTCGCGCCAGGTGCGCGGACGGGGAAGGTCCACCGTGACGATCTCCTGGACCGTGCTCGGCCGACCGGACAGGACCACCACCCGGTCGGAGAGGAACACCGCCTCGTCGATGTCGTGGGTCACGAAGAACACCGTCGGTCTCCGCTCCTCGAAGATCCGGGTCAGATCCTCCTGGAGCCTGCGCCGGGTCTGCGCGTCGATGCTCGCGAACGGCTCGTCCATGAGCATCACCGCGGGCTCGTTGGCCAGGACCCGGGCGACGCCGAGCCGCTGCTGCATGCCGCCGGACAACTCGTGCGGGTACTTGCGCTCGAAGCCGCCGAGGCCGACCAGTTCCAGGTACTCCCGGCCGCGGCGCTCGCGCTCGGCGCGCGCGACGCCCTTCATACGCAGGCCGAACACGGCGTTCCCGAGCACGGTCTTCCACGGGAAGAGGGCGTGGCTCTGGAACACGACCCCGCGGTCGGGCCCCGGACCGGACACCGGGCTCCCGTCCACCTCGACCGCGCCGCCGGTGGGCTCGACGAAGCCCGCGACGGTGTTCAGCACCGTGGTCTTGCCGCAGCCGCTGGGGCCGAGGACGGAGACGAACTCACCGCGCTCCACGGCGAAGGACACGTCACCGATCGCGGTGACCTCCTCCCCCGAGTAGGCGTCGGTGTAGACCTTGTTCAGGTTCTCGATCACCAGTGCGGTCATCCGTCACCCTCCATGCTTCGCACCATCCCCCACCGTTCGACGGTGGCCTTCTCGAACGGCGCCAGGATGAGCGCGTCGAGCATGTACCAGAGGATTCCGAGCACGATCATGCCCAGGAAGACCTGGCTGACGTCCCCGACCCGGCGGGCGTCGAACATCATGAAACCGATACCGCTGGTGCCCACGATGATCTCCGCGGCCACAAGCGCGCGCCATCCGTAGCCGAGCCCGGTGCGGACACCGCTCGCGACCGCGGGCAGAGCCCCGGGGAGGAGGACCTCCACGAACACCCTGATGCGTCCCGCGCCCAGGCTGCGGGCCGCGCGGATCAGCTCGCCGGGCACCTGTTCGACCCCCGCCACGACGCTGAGCATGAGCGGAAAGACGATCGTGTAGACGATGACGAACGTGACGGAGGTCAGGCTGAAGCCGAACCACACGATCACGATGGGCAGCCACGCGATGTCCGCGATGGCCTGGAAGAACAGCAGGATCGGCCAGACGGCCTTGCGGACCCGCAGGGACATCGCGGTCAGGAAACCCATCGGCAGGCCGATGAGCAGACCGAACCCGACCCCGTGGCCCAGCCGGGTCAGGGAGTCCGACAGGTAGCCGGGCAGAACGCCCTTGCGGAGCAGGTCGCCGACCTCGGCGACGACCCTGTCGGGGCCGACGAAGAAGGCGTCCGGGAAGACCCCCGCCTCGGCGACCAGCCACCACAGGGCCACGACGGGCATGAACGGCCCGAGGGTGCGGAACACGCTGTTGCGGGAGAGTACCGCCCAGCACCGCCTCGTCAGGGGTGCGCGGCGGGCCTCCGGGCGGGCGCCGAGCGGTGTTCCCCTCTCACGGGTCGCGGTCATCGCGCGCCCCCCGTCATGCCCCAGCGTTCGATGGTGCGCCTCTCCAGCGGGGCCAGGAGAAGCCGGTCCATGATCAGCCACAGGACGCCGATGACGACCATCGACGCGATGATGACGTCCGTGGAGAAGGTCTTCTGGGCCAGGAAGAGCGCGTACCCGAGGCCGGCGCTGCTCGCGATGATCTCGGCGGCCACCAGGCCGCGCCAGCCGTAGCCGAGCCCGATCCGCAGCCCGCTGACCACACTCGGCAGCGCCCCCGGCAGAAGCACCTCCCAGAACATCCGCCACCGGGTCGCGCCCATGGACCGGGCCGAGCGCAGCAACGACGTGGGGATGCGCCGGACGCCCAGCATCGTGTTGTAGGCCAGCGCGAAGAACATGGCGTTCCACACGATGAAGATGACGGCGCCGTCACCGTAGCCCAGCCACAGGGTGGCGATGGGGATCCACGCGATCCCCGCCAGCGCCACGGAGAACCGCAGCAGGGGCGAGAAGAACGCGGACAGGGCCGGGCTGGCGCCGAGCGCGACACCGAACGGGAGTCCGGTCGCGATGGCGACGGCGCTCCCCGTGAGCACCCGGTACAGGCTCGCCCCGAGGTGCTCGGCGAGCTCACCGCTCGCCGCCATGTCGGCCAGTGCGGCGGCGACGTCGTCGACCTGCGGGAAGATCCGCCGGGGAACTCCGGTGAGCTCGACCGTCACGGCCCAGAGGGCGATCAGGGCCACGAACGGGAGCGTGAACCACAGCGCGGGTCCGACGAACCGGGCCCCGGGGCCGCGCCCGGCCCTCCGGGCCACCCGGCCGCCGGGCGCGGTACGCCCGGCGGCGGGCACAGGGTCGGGGGTCATACCGAGCACGACTCCTGGGCGATCTCACGGACGAAGTTGTACTCGGCCTCGACGGCCGCGGCATCGGGGATCTCCGTGAGGTCCTCGAAGAGCTCGGGGTTCTGCTCCATGACCGACAGGATCGGGCCGGGCTCGAAGTAGTCGTTGATGTCGAAGTCGAAATCGATCTCGCCCTGGTTCGCGAGAAGCTGGCCGACCGTGTCCAGCGCCAGGTAGTTGCAGGCCGAGAAACGGGGGTCGAGCTGCGCGACGTTGTACTGCATGGCTTCCTGGGCAACACCGAGCTCGGTGCCGGTGAGCCACTGGACGGCCGAGGACGCCGCGTCCTCGGGGTTCTCCCGGATCCACTGGTCGGAGGCGGCCCGTGCGGCGAGGAACTCCTCGACGGCCTCGGGGTTCTCCTCAAGGAAGGTCGGCGTGGTCACGATGTAGCCGATGAACGGGATGTAGCCGCCGCCCCTCAGGACGGTCTCCGAGCCCTCGACCTGCTCGGTGATGGTGATCGGCCAGGGGTCCCAGATGACGGCTGCGTCGATGCCGCCGGTCTCCAGGGCCACGGCCATGTCCGGCGGGGCGGTGTTGACGAGCTCGACGTCGTCCGTGTCGATGCGGAGGTCCTCCAGCAGCCCGAGCAGGTAGAGGTGGTTGATGGAGCCGACGGAGACACCGATCGACTTGCCCTCCAGCGTGGACAGGTCCTCGGGGTCGATTTCGGAGCCCTCGGCGGCGACGATCGCCGCGGTCTCGTCGATGCTCCGCTGGGTGGCCGAACCGGTGTAGTTGCCGATCAGGCTGAGTTCGGCGCCCTCCTGCGCGGCCGCGATGGCAGGGGTACCGACCTGGACGATGTCGACGTCACCCGCCTCCAGGGCGTTGATCGCGTCGACGCCGGTGGGGAAGGGCTCGGCGAGGGTGACATCGAGGTCACGTTCCTCGAACAGGCCTCGCTCGGTGCCGATCGGCAGACCGATCTGGTCGATCGCGGAGACGTAACCGGCGTTGATGCTCGTCAGGGGACCCGCGCCCGCGTCGGCGCCCTCGACGTCGTCGTCGACGGTCGAGCCCCCGGTGCAGGCGGTGAGCAGAAGCACCGACGAACACGTCGCGGCGAGGGACAACTGGGAAAGTCGAGGCATGGACTTCTTCCGATCACGCAGGGTGGCACCCTCCCGGCCCCGGTGGACCACGACCTACCAGGAAAGATCGAGGAATGGCTGTCGCCAACCACGAACAGGGCAGCGGAGAGTGAAAAAGGGGAGGCTCGGAAGGGATGACGGTTCTTGCCGGTCGGAATCCCCTCCGCCGTTTCGCGTGGTTGAGGCTACATCCGCGCAACCTCGGCGTTAAGTCCCATTCCGTGATAGCGGTATTCAAGAAGTGAATACTGTGCCTGTTGAACGTTTAGGGGGCGCGATGACTTTCACGGTGCCTCGGGGGCTCGGCTGCTCCGTGATGGTCCGCAGGACACTGCGGGCGGCCGGAGTGAGCGGACGGGTCGAGTCCCAGCACACCGCGACCCGGCGTTCCGGCGGCCCTTCCAGGCGTCTGATCCTGACCCCGCTGGTGTCCGAGATCGACGCGGCCAGCCAGTTGGTGACACCGACCCCGATGCCCTCGGCAACCATCGACACCAGCGTCTGCGGCTGGTTGGTGGCCTGGATCGGATCGATCTGCATACCCCGTTCCTGAAACACCCGGTAGGACTCGAACTCCGAGGTCTCCGGGGCGTCGAGCCGTCCGATGGACACGATGGGGTGGGCCGCGACAGCCTCGACGGGGACCGGGTCGGGCACGTTCCCGAGGGGGTGGCCGTCCGCGTGCAGGACCACGAGCGGCTCGGACCACAAGGGCAGGCTGGTGACGGAGGGGGACGCGGGCCGGGGCGACATCGGGCGCAGGTAGAGGTCGATGCCACCGCCCGCGAGGGCCTCGTCGAGTTCGAGGGTGGAGCGTTCCACGAGGACCACCTTGACGTCGGGGTCCTCGGCGAGGAGGTTCTTGAGGAGGCCGGGGACGAACGCGGCGCTGGCGCTCGGGTAGGAGCCGAGGGAGACGATGCCGCGCGTACCGCCGCGCCAGGGGGCCATGGCGGACTCTGCGGACTCCAGGGCGCGGAGCACGTTGCGGGCCTGGGCGGCGAGGGCGTCGCCCGCCTCGGTGAGGCGGACCGGGCGCTTCTTCCGGTCGAACAGGGGCTGACCGATCTCGCGTTCGAGTGCGGCCACGTGCTGGCTGACACGCGGCTGGGACCTGCGGGTGGACTCGGCTGCGGCGACGAAGCTCCCTGTGTCGATGACGGCCAGGAAGGAGACGAACCACTCCAGGCGGATGTCCGCGTCGAGCATGGTCGGGTCTCACTCTCGAAGATGTTCACACGGGGGACAGGGGACGGGGGCACTGCACGGCCCCGGGCAGCAACCGGAGGCCCGGGATGTCGGGACCGGCCTGAAAGGAACGGCTGCAATCGGAGAAGCCGAGATCAGAAGGGCGGAACAGGAGGTCGGGGATCAGGGCGCGCGTTGTGGGAATCGGGGGATCGGCTTTCCGTGCCTCGGAAATCGGGATGCGGGAAGGTTTCGCGTGGGTGGAGCGTGACACACGCTATAACCACCAGAAGCAGAAAGCGTTCACCGTTTTGCCCCATAAGTAAACAAAAAGGACTTCTTTCGGCAACGGTGTCGCCTATGCAGGATTCTGGTCCCGGCCTACCGGGAACACACACGGATTCCGTTGCCGCGACCCCCTGCCGGGAGCCCGGTGCCGAGCCCCGTGCGACCGGGCGCCCGGGGCGGGGCCGCGACGGCGTCCCCTCGATGGGGAGACGGGGAACTTGCTAGGTTTCCGTGTGTCCCCCGTCGGCGCCACTCCCGTCCGCCCGGCGCTCCCCGAACCGAAAGCCACCCATGCGACTGCTCCCGTCCTCTCCCCTGTCGTGCCTGGGCACGGCCGTCGTCGCCGTCGTCGTCGGCGGATTCGTCCTCGTCGGCTGCGACGTGGTCGACACCGACGACTTCGACATGGACTTCAGCTTCTTCTCCGGAGACGGCGAGGATTCACCTGATGAGGACCCCAGCGCCAGCCCCAGCCCCGGGGAGGGGGAAGAGGAGGAGGCCGAGGAGGAGGCCTCGTCCTACGGGCTTCCCGAGTCGTGCGAGGCAGCCGGGGCCGCAGAGGCCGTCGGGGACCTGGCCCCCGGCCCCGTCCTCGCCGAGGACATCGGCCCGGTGGAGGGGATCGCCGACGCCGAGCAGGTCGTGTGCTCCTTCAGCGACGGAAGCGGAACAGCAGGCGCTCCCTCCCTCACCCTGGTGTTCACGGCCAACGCCGACCCGAGCACCAACCCGGACGTCGTCCAGGTGCCCGGTGCCGAGGAGGAGATGAACTGGGAGGTGGACATCGACGTGGACGTGGACAGCTACCACACCGACGAGTCCGACTCCCTGGGCGGCGATTTGGAGTACGTGGGCACCGTGGACGGTTCGAGCCGCAACCTGTACCTGTCGCTGCCGGGCGACCTGTACGTGACCGTGGTCGCCTATGGCGAGGAGATCCCCCGCGAGGACCTGGAGCGCATCGTCATGCAGGCCGCCGAAGGCGTCCGCGGCTGACCGCTCGGGGCGGGTCCGCGCGGGATCGTGCGGACCCGCCCCCCGTGGCCGCTGGACTCCGCCCGGCGGGGCCGGCACGGAACCCGACAGGCCCGATCACACGGCGAGGGGCCGCCAGCGTCGCGCTGACGGCCCCTCACGGGTTTCCGGGGGTTTGGCCGGACCTCTGCTCCGCCCCGGGATTCCCAGGGCTCTCAGGAAGCCTCAAGGGCACCTGGGGCCCCGGCGGCCCCGTTTCGGCGGGCAACCCTAGTACTCGACGGGGATCTCCTCGAACTCGCCGAACGGCCCCGCCCGCAGGGTCAGCTCCTCGACGTCCACCGGCGGAGCCGGGAAGACCGCGACGAGGTTGTAGGTGTTGCCCGGCTGGAGCATGTGGACCTCCTCGGCGAAGCTGCTGTAGCGGTCCTCCCCGAAGTCCATCTGCGCCACATAGCGCACCAGCCCGTTCTCCGGCTCCAGGAGCTGGAAGCCGCCGAGGGTGCCCTTGTTGAACTGCTCCGGACCACCGGCCTGGACGGCCTCCTGGCCGCCCATGTCCGGGATGGTCGGCTCGTCCGTGGTGTTGGTCAGCGCCACCGTGCCGATCACGTACGCGCCGTCGCGGCGCAGCGGGTAGACCTCCAGGCGCACCCCGTCCAGCTCGCCCTCGGCCACCACGGACCCGGGGTCGGCGTCGTACGGGGCCGGCCAGGTGACGTTGCGCTGCGCGACGCCCAGCCCGTCGTCGTCGTACTCCTCCTCCTCTGTCGCCTCGACCGTCGTGTTGAACACGTACGAGAATTCGACGCGGCGGTTGCGGGCCCGGGCCTCGTCGTCGTCGGGGCCTCCCTCACGGGCGACCGGTTCCCGCTTGCCCCGGCCCTCGACCTCCAGGGTGAAGTCGGTGCCCAGTTCCTCGGCGAGCAGGTCGCGGACGCTCTCCGCCCGCTGGACCGAGAGGGTGTCGTTGTAGGAGTCGTCCCCGATGCCGTCGGTGTGTCCGATGACGGTGATGGTCGGCTCGTCCGGGTCGACGTTCGAGGCCAGGGTCGTGGCGGCCCTGCGCACCACGTCCTCGGCGTCCGCCGTCAGGTCGGAGCGGTCGAACTCGAACATGACGTCCGAGTGCAGGGAGATGATCTCCCGGTCTCCGTCCCGGGTGGTGGAGGCGATCTCGGAGTCCACGAAGCTCTGCACCCAGCCCTCGTCGGCCACCGCGTCCTCGTCGGGGCGTCGGTTCACGAAGGTGAGGTTCTCGCCACGGGGCGGCGGGTTGTCCAGGCTGAGGTGGTCGGGACCGTTGGGGTTCTCCGGGTCCGGCTGCTCCTCCTCCACGTCCTGGACGGGGATACCCGTCATCGCGCCGAGGCCGCTGCCGACGAAGGTCACCTGCTCGACCTCGTCGGGGATACGGGGGAAGTAGCGCACGTACTCGTTGGTGACGCCGTCGTGGACCGGGTACAGGCCGTCCTCGTTCGGGCTCTCCGAGCCGTACTTGAGACCCCCGTCGTCCAGGAACTGCCGGTAGACCCGGCCGCTGAGCGGGTCGACGAGGGTGTCGGCCATGCTCAGGTTCCGGTTGGGCCCGGAGAACTCGTCGGGGTAGGTCACCTCGTAGTACATGACGGTGTAGTCGTCGGTGCGCTCCAGGCCGGTGACCGCGAAGTGCATCTCCGTGTCCTGACCGGTGTCCTGGAAGATGCGCCCCTCGCGGACGTAGGGGAACTCCTCCCTGACCGTCGGCGGCCCCGACGCGTCTCCGAACGTCTCGGACCACCAGTCGGATATGTCCGCGGTGATCGTGCAGCCGCTGAGCAGCAGGCTGCCCGAGACCATCAGCGCGACCACGGTGATGGGCGTCTTCCGCGCCATGTGGGGGAACTCCGATCGTTGAGGGAGGCGTACCGGCAACATCCTCCAGCACCCGGGGGGCCGAACCGACCGCCCCGTCCCCGGTTGGCGTGATACCGGCCGCTCGGAGGGGGGATGTCCGGGAATCGGGCGAGGGGGAAGGAGTCTGAACCGGCATGAATGGTTGATCCACCAGGCTGCCCTCTTCGTGGTTCCTGCCGTTCCGGCCCCTGCGCGGCGCGGGTGCCGGGCCGCAGGGGCGCCGGCTTCCGTTCCACGCGTTCCCGCCGTGGAAGACGCCGGCTGCCGGGCGATCCCGGACCTCCGGGAAACCCTCCCCGGCCACGATCGGAAACTTGTAGCGGCTGGAGTAGACATGTCTTTCTCGCGCTGCTACATTTCCTGTCGTAGCCACAGAGACACACGGCTGGACCACCGGATACGCCGGTGGAGAGCAGGACGGCTCGACGGTGTGCACGTGCTTCAAGACACCGGGAGCCGGTAGGACAGAAGTACCGCAGGAAGGCTCGACCGGAGCAAGGTTGCACAGCACCGGGAGCCGGTAGCACCGCAGGATCGCAGCACAGAAGTACCGCAGCACCGCAGCACCGCAGGAAGGCCCGACCGGCGCGCTTGGCAGTACGGCGCCGGGAGCCGGTAGTACAGCAGGACCGCAGCACAGAAGTACCGCAGGATCGCAGGACAGAAGTACCGCAGGAAGGCCCGACCGGCGCGCTTGGCAGTACGGCGCCGGGAGCCGGTAGCACCGCAGGATCGCAGGACAGAAGTACCGCAGGAAGGCCCGACCGGAGCAAGGTTGCACAGCACCGGGAGCCGGTAGTACAGCAGGACAGAAGTACCGCAGGATCGCAGGACCGCAGGAAGGCCCGACCGGCGCGCTTGGCAGTACGGCGCCGGGAGCCGGTAGTACCGCAGGACCGCAGCACAGAAGTAAAGCAGGACGGCTCGACCGGAGCAAGGTTGCACAGCACCGGAAGCCGGTAGTACAGCAGGACCGCAGGAGGGCTCGACCGGAGCAAGGTTGCACAGCACCGGGAGCCGGTAGTACAGCAGGACCGCAGCACAGAAGCACCGCAGGACCGCAGCACCGCAGGAAGGCCCGACCGGCGCGCTTGGCAGTACGGCGCCGGGAGCCGGTAGCACCGCAGGACAGAAGTACCGCAGGATCGCAGCACAGAAGTAAAGCAGGACGGCTCGACGGTGTGCACGTGCTTCAAGACACCGGGAGCCGGTAGGACAGAAGTACCGCAGGAGGGCTCGACCGGCGCACGGTTGTACGGCGTCGGGAGCCGGCAGGACCGTAGGCGAAGGCAGTGCACGTAAATGAGATCGAGAGGAGTAGATGCCATCAGGATCGCCCGGGTGTGGGAAGTTCCGCTCGGGTACCGCAGGCCCCTGAATCGGAAGAAGGTGGTCCACGGTCACACAACCGCGATCCCCGCAATCCCGAGCCAGCTTGACCTCGGGCCGCGGAAGACCGGCAGCAGCCGGTAGGTGGTATTAAACTCTCGGGCCCCAGCGCAGTACCGCGCTGGGGCCCTCGACGTGCGTTCAGGAGAAAGAAGACACGCACTTGCCCCGTCCCGACACCGGTGACCGGTTCGACGATGACGACTATCCCGCCTACACCGTGGGCGGCGCGGCCGAGATGATCGGCACCACGCCAGCCTTCCTGCGCGCCCTGGGTCAGGCCAAACTGATTGAGCCGCTGCGCTCGGAGGGCGGGCACCGCCGCTACTCCCGCTACCAACTCAAGCTCGCCGCCCGGGCGCGCGAACTCGTGGACGAGGGCACACCGATCGAGTCCGCGTGCAGGATCATCATCCTGGAGGACCAGCTGGAGGAAGCCCAGCGGATCAACGAGGAGCTGCGCGCCACCGGACCGGAAACCCCGGGAGAGCGGAACGAGAGCCCGCGTTAGGCACCGGATCCCGTTCCGGTGACCACGCACGGCAAACCCCCGCAACAAGGCGTTGTGGGGGCCGCTTCCGTGCATCCGCCTCACCCGGTTCAGCCGGCTCGCGACTCCCCCTGCCCCGGCGGCACACTCGACCCCCCTCGGGCGTGATCCACGCCGCTCACCGGCTCGCACCTCGGGCCCACAACGCCCGTGGGGCTCCGCCGGCAGGTACGCGGAGGATGCACGCGGTGGAGGTGCGCGCCACCGACTCCACCGGGTACACGCGGTCCTCCGCCGAGGTGGAGACGATCCCGAACGGCGCCGAGGGGTGGCACCGCACCCGCTTCAGCGCGACATAACCCCAGTTCAGGGCCCTCCGAGAGAAACCTCCGGAAAAAAGTTCCCAACCGACCCATCCGCCGGTCCGCCGGGCCCGAATACCCCACGTGACCACAAAGACACGCGGGACGAGAAACCCGCCACGCGACAGGCGACGGACCGTCGTCGGGACAGTCGTGGGGTTCCTCTCCGTCGGTGCCTCACTGGGCGCCGCCGAGTTGGCCTCCGCACTGACCCGTACCGCGTCACCGGTGGTCTCGGTCGGCGACACCGTCGTCGACAACACACCGCCGGCCCTGATGGAGCTGGCGATCTCGCTGTTCGGAACAGCCGACAAAGTCGTACTGGTCTCCGGAATCGTGATCGTGCTCCTCGGTGTCGGGGCCGTGCTCGGCGTCGTGGCGCTCCGGCGCCCGGCGGTCGGGTATGCGGGGCTGGCGGTGTTCGCCGCGGCGGGACTCGCCGCCGTGCTCCTGCGCCGCGCCGACGACCCGGGGGCCGCGGTCCCCGTGCTCGTCGGCGCGGCGGCAGGGGCTTTGGCCCTCGCGCTCCTCCTCAGGAGTGCAAGGGGCTACCTCCGCCCGACGACGGCACAGGAGCCGGACGGGCCGGGCGCACCCGGGATGTCGGACGCGGAGAGGGACCGGAACACTGCCGTCCCCCTTCCGGGACCGGCGCAGGGACCCGGGAGGCGAGGCTTCGTCCTCACGGCGACGGGGGTCCTGGCCGCGTCCGGAACCGTCGGCGCCCTCGGATGGCGCCTGCCCTCGGTCGTCGGTGACACGGGCGGACAGTCCACGCTCGCCCTCCCCACCGCCGCGCGTCCCCTCGCACCGCTGCCCGCCGGAACCGACCTCGGGGTACCGGGCCTGAAGCCCTTCAGCACCCCCGGCAACGACTTCTACCGAATCGACACGGCCCTCACGATCCCCCGGGTGGACCCCGCGCGGTGGACCCTGCGTGTGCACGGCATGGTCGACCGGCCCTTCGAGATCGACATGGACGAACTCCTCGCCGAAGAGCTGGTCGAGGCCGACATCACCCTGACCTGCGTTTCCAACCAGGTCGGCGGGGACCTTGCGGGCAACTCCCGGTGGCTCGGGTTTCCCCTCGCCGACCTTCTGCGCCGCGCCGGCGTCCACGCCGACGCCGACCAGATCCTCAGCACCTCCCGGGACGGGTGGACCTGCGGCACACCCACCGAGGTCGTCATGGACGGACGCGACGCGCTCCTCGCCGTCGGCATGGGCGGCGAGGCCCTGCCCCCCGTCCACGGGTTCCCGGCGCGCATGGTCGTGCCCGGCCTGTACGGGTTCGTCAGCGCCACCAAGTGGGTCACCGACATCAAGCTGACCCGGTTCGCCGTCGAGGAGGCCTACTGGGCGCAGCGCGGATGGGGTGTGCGCGCGCCGATCAAGACCATGTCGCGGGTGGACGTGCCCGCCCCGCTGGGTCGCGTCGACTCCGGCGAGGTCGTCCTCGCCGGGGTGGCCTGGGCCCAGCACACCGGGATCGACGCCGTCGAGGTCCGCGTGGACGACGGGGAGTGGGAGACCGCCGAGCTGGCCGCGGTCCCCGGCATCGACACCTGGGTCCAGTGGATCGCCGAGACCACCGTCGACCCCGGCCCGCACACCGTCGAGGTGCGCGCGACCGACTCCACCGGCCACACCCAGCCCTCTGAGCGGGTCGACCCGGTTCCCGACGGAGCCACCGGGTGGCACCGCGTCCGGTTCACCGCTGAGTAACCACGCTGACGCTGCCCTCCAGGCAGTGGTTTCAGTCAATCGAAGTTCACACAGTTGAAGGAGAGAACCATGATCCGCAAGAACGCTCTCACTGCCACCGCAGCCGCAGCCGTCCTCGCCTTCGGCCTTTCGGCCTGCGGCGGGATGGAAGGCGACACGGAGGCCGAGACCCCGGCCGCGGGCGGCGCCGAGGAGAGCCCGGGTACGGAGGAGACCGAGGGCACCGGCGGCGAGATGCAGGAGGTCGGCGAGAACTTCGGCCCCGGTTGCGCCGACGTGCCCACCGACGGCGACGGCAGCTTCGAGGGCATGGCCCAGGACCCGGTCGCGACGGCAGCGTCCAACAACCCGCTGCTCTCCACCCTCGTGACCGCTGTGGGCGAGGCGGACCTCGTCGACACGCTGAACTCGGCGGAGGACATCACCGTCTTCGCACCCAGCAACGACGCCTTCGAGAAGATCCCGCAGGAGGACCTGGACGCCCTCCTCGCCGACAAGGACCAGCTCACCGAGGTCCTGACCTACCACGTGGTCGAGGGCCGCCAGGCCCCCGCCGATCTGGAGGAAGGCACGTTCACCTCGCTCCAGGGCGACGACGTCATGGCCGCCGGGTCCGGCGAGGACTACACGGTCAACGACGACTCCGCCGTGGTCTGCGGCAACGTCCAGACCTCGAACGCGACCGTCTACATCGTCGACACGGTGCTCATGCACGGGGGTCAGAACAGCGGGGTCGGGGGGATCGGTCCGCACGGCAGCTCCACTCGGAT